>JALUMZ010000226.1 GCA_027055635.1 Campylobacteraceae bacterium | reverse complement strand
CATTGGTGTAAGTTGAAAGTTTTGTGTTTCAAAAATCGCCACAAAACCATATACAGACCGTCGGACTTAAAAGGATTACTTAAAACACAAAATTATGAAAAAATGAATAAACTCAATGGAAACATTGTAAAAACAGTGTATGCTAACCTAGACAAACGCCATATTACTCCAGAAGAAGTGCTTCAAAAACTGCAAACAATCTTGGATGAAATTGCACAATCTGGTGTATATGTTAATATTTTAGGAGAAAAAGAGAAATATGATGAGATATTTAAAACAACAAAACCAAAAAACAGAAGTCTATTTTAATGCTTGATATACAAAATCATACAAAATTTGAATTTGATGATGAAACTCTACAAAAAATTGCTCAAAAATACTCATCCAAAGATGTTGAACTTTTGCTAATCAAAGATGGTGACATGAGAGAATTAAATAAAAATTCAAGAGGAATTGATAAAAGCACGGATGTTTTGAGTTTTCCACTAGAGCATATGGAGCATACACCGCTTGGCAGTATCGTGATAAATATAGATAAAATTAATGAAGCCTCTTGCAAATTTTTTCACACTAAAGACGAGGAACTAACCCTATTATTCATACATGGGTTACTACATCTTTTAGGATATGACCATGAAACAGATAGTGGCGAGATGAGGGAAAAAGAAGAAGAGATAATTCAAGAGTTTAATTTACCAAAAAGCCTAATAGTAAGAGTCGAGGGATAGATGGATTATATAATTTTCATAATTTCTATGTTTGCACTTATATATGGAGCGGATCACATAATCAATCAATCAGAAAAGATAGCTCTGCATTTTGAGATACCAGCCTTCATAATTGGAGCAACAGTGATTGCCGTTGGAACTAGCCTTCCTGAAATGGCGGCATCTATAACAGCGAGCTACCAAGGAAAAACTGATATGGCTGTTGCTAATGTTCTAGGAAGTGTAACCTTTAACATATCCTTAGTTCTTGGTGTTATATTTTTATTGGCAAAAAATATACATCCTGCTAGAGATATTTTTAAAAATGATAGTGTTTGGATAGCGATACCTCCTATTTTATTTCTGCTTATGGCATATGATGGAGTAATTAGTAGATTTGATGGAGTGATATTTCTATTTTTAATGATAGCTTATCTACTATTTCTAAATAGTGATAGAAAAAGATTTGAAGCTGAAATAGATGAGAATATTTTAAAAGAGAAATTCAATTGGCCAAAAACATCTTTTTTCCTTATAGTTGGTTTTGTTTTTGTAATAGTAGGTGCAAAATATACTATATATAGTGCATCTCAAATTGCTGCAAATTTTGGCATAAGCGAGTGGGTAATAGCACTCTTACTTATAGCTTTTGGTACAAGTTTACCAGAACTGATAGTGAGTATTATGGCCGTGAGGAAGAATAATACAGATATGGCAATAGGTAACATAATAGGAAGTAATGTTGCAAATTTTGCTATTGTTTTAGGATCATCTGCTCTTGTCAACCCTCTACATGTAGAGCTGTCCAAAAGTGGTTTTGACATACTCTGTATGTTCTCTTCCTCTATCATACTTATCTATATCAGCGCAACAAAACTCTACAGTAAAGCAGCAGGAATAGTGCTTCTTAGTATAATTATTTTGATGTTAAATCACTCACTGTTTGGCAATATACTTTAATTCTAATAACTTATCATATATCTTTGATATAATTTCTCCCGCAGCAGAACCTCCATGTCCCCCATGTTCAACTATAGCTGTTACGACATATTCCTAACTTTCTCATTTTACCAAATCTCAACCATTTTAAAATTATACAATCCCTAAAATAGGGCCTTTATAATCCATTTTATGTAAAAAATGTGTGTCCTAATGCTAATAATTTGATAAAATTAGA
>JALUMZ010000225.1 GCA_027055635.1 Campylobacteraceae bacterium | reverse complement strand
ATCTAGCACTACAGGATATATAGATAAAAATAAGCATAAAATCATAGAGATGTTTGATAAAATATCCAAATTAAAACTTGGTATTCAAAAAGATTTAGATATTATCACTCAAAGTATAAAGGGTTTTTCTAGTAAAGGCAGAGATTTTTTGGAGCATACAAAGAAGTTTGAGGATGTTTTAATTCCATCTTTTAAGAAGCTAGGAGATATGGGTGAACGAGCCGGAGATGCTAGTGATTCAACAAAGATATTTTTTGATAATATGCAAAAAGAGTTAGCAAATGGAGAGTTTAGCTTTGCAGATATAGTTGCTAAAAATATGCAAATTCTTAATGAAACAGTGATGAGGCTTAAAATATTGTTGATACAATTAAATGAGACTGTCTTGGAGCTCAAAAACAGCCCAAGTGATATACTATATAAAAGTACGCAAAAAATTCCTGGACCGGGAGAAGGTGATGAGTAAAATTTTAGTAACCCTTTTGATGGTAGCTTTTATATCAGGGTGCTCTATAAAAGAGATAGGAAAGCCTATTACTAGGTATAGCCTTGATGGCGGAAGTGTCAAGTTGGCAAATTTCAAAGTTGACAAAGTGTTGAAAGTAGTTCATTTTAAAACACCGACGAATCTTACAGGTGAGAAAATTTGGTACAAAAGAGATTCTTTCGCGACCAACTCCTATCTATATTCTGCATGGAATCAGAATTTTACAGATATGATAGAGCAAGAACTCGTAGATACAATATATAAGAGAGATTTTTTTAAAAGTGTATTTAGCGGATACTCGAAATCAAAAACCGACTATGTTTTAGAGGGAGAGATAGTGAGTGCTGTTCAAAATGTACATAAAAATAGTGCAGATGTAAAATTTGATTTTAGACTCTATTTGATAGATTATAAAACATCAAGGTTGATAGATTCGAGAGATTTTTCATATAAGCAAGCTTGTAAAACCATAGATGCTCTAGGAGCTATAAAAGCATACAACAAAATTATACAAAAACTAAACAAAGAAGTAATATCATGGCTAGAAAAATCAGTGAAAGAAGACTAAACAGGCTACTGGAGCTAAATGAAAAATTAGTACTAGAAAATGACTTTTCAAAAAGAGTTAAAATTATATCTGACACTATTAAAGATATACTGAAGGTAGATAGATGTACTATTTTTTTGTACGATAAAGACTGCAAGAGTATGTGGTCTGTCTATATAGATGGCGTTAGTTACATAGAAGTCCCTTACAACAAAGGAGTAGTAGGAGAAGTTTTTAAAACTAAAAAAATCGTTATAGTAAATGATATGAAAAAAAATAAGAAGTTTGATAATCTCGTTGATATGGGAAGTGGATATACTACAAACTCACTATTAGCTTTGCCTATATTAGGGTATGATGGAAATATTTTGGGTGTTATGCAACTTATAAATAAAATAGATGGAGATTCAGACTTTAGTCAAGAGGATGAGAAGATATTGAATTATGTGATAGGACATATCAGTGCATATCTAGAGATAATGACATAAGGTAAATTAGAGATGATAAAAATCATATATTTTTTAATTTTAACAAGTATGCTTTTTGCAAAAGTTGACTACTCTTCTATGAGTACCGAGGAGCTTTTGGCGATGATGGGCTATGTCTCTGCTAAAAACAAGGTGGCTTTTGAAAGTGAGCTAAAACAAAGAGTTGCTACTATGAGTAAAAAAGAGAAGATGATATATATCAAAAATCTAAAGAAAAAAAGATAATGAAAAGAACAAAAGCAAAAATATTTTTATTAGAAGATGATGTAAGCCTAAATGAAACGATATCGGAATTTTTAGAAGAGGAGGGCTATAGCGTAGAGAGTGCTTATGATGGAGATGAGGCACAAGAGCTTATGTACGAG
>JALUMZ010000224.1 GCA_027055635.1 Campylobacteraceae bacterium | reverse complement strand
AATATAGTCAGAATTTGGTAAAATATATTTTGTTTTTTCTATCTTTGCCTGTAAGTTTTTAAATACTATTTTTCGAAGCGAGTACCCAACACCACTTAAAACACCTGGTTTTCGCAAATAAATATGGATAGGAGCATCATCTCCTCCCAACTCTTTCCAGTTTGTAATTTTCCCTTTAAGTATCGCCTTGGCTTGCTCTAGGGTGATACCCTCTACCTTGTTACTTTTATTGACAAGAAATGCCAAAATACCCCATGCTACTTGTTCAGACTTAAAATCTTTTTCGCCGGATATATTCAAAAGTTCCCTACACCCAAAGCCCAAATCTACACTTTTAGCATTGAGTGCTTTCATTACATCTCTATCGCCACCTTGTTTATTTAAATTTACTTTTATCTTAAATCGCTTCGTAAACTCTTTTGCCAAATTTTTGACAAAAGCTCCCCGAACAACACCACATGCATTTACATTTAACTCTTTCGTAGCACCAAAACCTAATATGGTAAAAGAGAGTACAAGAAAAGGGACCTTCAAAAAGCTATTCATACTATTTGCTCCAATTATTTATTATTTTTTTACAAATACTCACAAAATAAAGGCTTGCACTCCCAGAAAAACAGAAGTCAAAATCAAGCACTTTATAAATTTCTTTTGAGATATAGGGCATCTCTAATTAATAGGCAATACCCACAATTTACATTAGGGCATCTCTAATAATAGGTGCCCATTAGAAATTCACAACTTAATCCAAATCATTTGGTTTGGGTATTTGCAAAATTCTAATGCAAATTTAGGGTTAAAGGAGCCCTTTAATAATAGAGCCCCTCAAGTTTTGCAAAAATTAATTTATAAGTATAGCAACAAAAAAGGGTATTTTAGTGTTATATTGCATTTCTTTATATATTAAGGGTACCTCTAATATTTTTTACTGCAAAGGCGTTCTAAAAGAGTGAGATTAAACGGAACAACAGTAGTGATGGAGTTACCCAAAATATGTAATAATTTCTTTCTCTTGGCTCACTTTGTGCTATAATTAAAAGATATCCCAAACCACACAACCCTCTAAAGGTGTAAAGATGGAGAGCTTAAAGAAAAGATTTTACAAATTTATATTTGGTACGGAAGAACCTCGTTTTAAGAAATATCTGCAAAGAGTTCTAAAAGATGAATTTCATACACACCCCATAAGAATCGACTCTGTCTCAATTATCTTTTTTGTGGGTCGATGGTTACCATTTTCGATTGCTATTGGTATTACCACCGGAGTAATTGCATCTATTGTTGACTTACTCGTAGTAAGCATTAATGCTCAATTATCCGAAAATATTGTCTATCTTTTTATCTACCCACTCTTTGTTGCACTTGTTACAGGTTTTCTTATAAAACAAGACAGAGAGGTAGCAGGTCCTGGGATTGGCTTCTCTATTTTACATTTGAAATCGAAACGATACCTAAAAATGAAGGCGCTTCTGTTTAAACTTTTTATCTCTATTTTAACACTCTCTGGTGGATTTATAGCAGGTAGAGAGGGTCCATCTTTTTATCTGGGCGTGGGTATTGGCGAGTGGGTTGGTAGAGCGTATGGCTTTGGAAAACGCTTTAAAAATATGCTTGGCTTAATTGGTGCCGGAGCATTTACCGGTGCATTGCTAAAAGCTCCACTAGGTAGCTCTATATTTGCTTTGGAGCTAGAGAATATGTACGATTTTAACTACCGTCCATTTATTCCTATGATTGTTGCTGCAATTGTGAGTTATTTAACTTTCTCTTTCTTTAGAGGCGACCATGCCTTTATTTTGCTCCACTCTAAAGCAGTTTGGGAGCTTAAGAGTATTCCTTACATTATTGGTATGGGCTTTTTAATCTCCATAGTAATCTACATTTATAC
>JALUMZ010000223.1 GCA_027055635.1 Campylobacteraceae bacterium | reverse complement strand
AAAGGACTTGCAAACATGATGATTATTTTACAGCAAAGCTTTTTGAGCAGTAGAAATAGTATATTTAAGGTTTGTTTTAAATTTCATTGGATTTGGCTGCAAAAGGTATATGATGCTATTAGAAATAAGTAAAATTTAAGTTTAGGTAAATTTGTGTGTCCATATGGGAAAGTCAGGAAATATACAGTCATTTGATATGGGTGATAAGGATTATTTTGTTGAGAGTGTTGTTATCGCTACGACTTTGGGTGAAAGACATGGGCTTTCACTCTTAAATCATCTAAAGAGTGAGCTTAAAAGCAGTGGTGAGAGTTTTTTAAATATCGAAGAGTCTGATGACTGGGTCATCATAGATATGGGTGATATTTTGATTCATCTTATGAGCGCAGAGTATAGAGCCAGATACAATATAGAAGAGTTTTTAAGTGCTTACAAATCGCCTGAGATAGGCATAGAAAAAGAATAAGATGTTTTTTACATCTTATTCTTTGCTTTAATTCCCATTAATCTTAAACCTGTTCTGATGCTAAGTGCAACCATAGCAAAAATCTTCAGATATCTGTCTTCATTTTCACTTCCTACTACTCTATTTTCGTTATAAAATTTGTGCAGATTTGAGGCTAGTGAGACTAGATAATCACTTAGTCTTTGTACTTGTCTGCTTGTGAATGTATCCTCTACAATTTCGGGTAAAAGAAGTGCACTAAAGAGGAGATTTTTTGCGCTCTGATTTAGATTGTCGAGTTTTATATCTTTTATATTATTTAGTTTTTTGCCGCTTTTTTCAAAGATTTGATTGACTCTTGCGTGTGCATAGTTGATGTAAAATATCGGATTTGTGCTGTCTTGTTTTTTCAAAGAGTCCACATCAAATTCGAGATGAGTATCTGCTTTTTTGCTTAAAAATATAAATCTAAGCGCATCTTTTCCTATCTCATCCACAACATCGCTCATCAATATAAAATTTCCGCTTCTTTTGCTCATCTTGTACGGCTCGCCGCTTTTTAGTAGGGAAACCATTTGAGCGAGTATCACCTCTAGTCGTTTCTCATCGTATCCAAGGAAGTTTATAGCTGCTTTTACTCTAGCTATATATCCGTGATGATCAGCTCCCCAGATATTTATATATTTGTCATAGTCTCTTTGGTATTTATTGTCATGGTAGATGATATCGCCTGCTAGGTATGTGGCTCTGCCGTCGTCTCTGACCACTACTCTGTCTTTTTCGTCTCCGAAATCGCTAGATCGTATCCAGACTTTTCCATCTTTTTCGTAAGTTTTGTCATTTTTTTGTAGTTTTTCAAAGCTTTCATTCCATTTGTCATACAAGGATTTTTCACTGACAAAATTATCAAATTCTATGCCTATATCTTTGAGATTTTCACCTATGAGTTGAAGCATCATATCTTTGCCCCAGTCTGATAAAATCTCTATATTTTTTTTGTCCCTAAAGATATCTTCGTTAAAATCAACAGTAGCCCTTTTCGCCAAATCTACTATGTATTCACCTCTATAATACTCATCCGGCCACTCAACATTTTGCTTTAAAATATGCTCTTGTCCTGCTAGAAATATGGACAATCCCAAGAGGTATATCTGATTTCCTGCATCATTTACATAGTATTCACTATCTACTTTATATCCTAAATGTCGTCCTAGTCTGCACAGTGTATCGCCTATGACTGCCCCTCTAGCATGACCTATATGAAGAGGTCCTGTAGGGTTTGCACTGACAAATTCAAGTAATATGGATTCGCTGTTATAAGCTTTGGAATATTCATCTTCATGCGTTAGAGCCCATGTTGTATATTCATCCAAAAAAGCATCGCTTAATTTAAAGTTTAGATACCCTTTGAGAGCATTTACCTCTGCAAACATATCATTTTTTTCAAAATTTTCAGCTAACTCTTCAGCTATTTTTATAGGTGATTTTCTAAACTCTTTGGCAAGTGAAAAGGCAACCGGTGTTGCATAGTGACCAAAAGAGAGATCTTTTGGTTTTTCTAAAACAAACTCTCTTTTTAATTCATTTTTTATACTGTTAATTATCTTTTTTTTCAAAATTTTTTAGCCTTAGGCTTTAGTGTTGTCTTCTACAGGTTTTGTGTCGGCAGTTTTGGTATCTGCTTCTATCTCTTCCTTGTTTTCATCTTCTTTTATAGCTTTTTTAAAATCCTTGATTCCTGTACCTAAACCTTTGGCAAGATCTGGTATCTTTTTGGCTCCAAACAGTAAAACTACTATAGCTAATATTATCAACAATTCTGGCATACTTGGCATACCCATAATTTCTCCTTGTTATTTTTTTAAGATTGGCATTATACCATTATTTTTTAAAAAACTTACCTTCTTTGAAGTGTCTATCTACTCTTGTGCCCAAGAGCCTATGAACTCCTCCGTATTTATAGAAGATACTTTATGTCTTGAGGCATAAGCTATAGAAATCAAACTTTCTAGTGTCTTCTCAAAATAGTCATTGATCAGTAAAAAATCATACTCTTTTACTCTAGTTATCTCTGAGATTGCATTATTTAATCTCTTCTGTATAGATTCTAGGGAATCGGTACCTCTTTTAACTAATCTATCTCTTAGTACATTTTGATTTGGAGTGGTAAGAAAAACAGAAGTTATGATATTTCCAAATTTTTCTTTGGCTATCTTGTGACCCTGAACATCTATATCAAAAATCACTATTTTACCGGCATTTAACTCTTTTAATATCTGCTTTAGAGATGTGCCATAGTAATTATCATGTACTCTTGCCCACTCCAAGAAATTACCCTCTTCTATGCCTTTTTTAAATTCATCTTTACTTATAAAAAAGTAATCTTCCCCATCAGTTTCGCCGGCTCTTTTTTCTCTTGTGGTTGTTGAGATGGAAAAATATGTGTTTTCAACTCTCTTCATCATCTCATGCATCAATGAGCTTTTTCCAGATCCACTAGGTCCAGATATGACTAAGATATTACCTTTCATTCTTCATCTTCAAATGTTATAGAGATGTTTACCCGCAAACCTTTAAGCGCATCTTTTAGTTCATCTTTGCTTAGGACATCTTTTACGCTATCTTTCATCTTGGTTTTTAACTCGTCTTTTAACTCGTGTATATCAACATTGTTCTTTTGGGATGAAGTAGTTTCATCAAATAAATCATTTAAATCTTCTTCCAAAAGATCATCTATAGACTCTTTTTTGCTACTAGGTATAACAACATCTTTAGCTATATCCTCTTTCATATCTGTGTTCATGTCGTTCTCTATCTCTTTTGATATATTTTCTTCATCTATCTTCTCTATCTCTTTGAGTATCTCTTGAGGTTCTTCAAGCACTCCAAAATCCTCACTTAAATCATCTATGACTTCACTCTCTTTAGATATATCATCTATTGCATTTTCAATATTTTCTTCTTCTAGTATAGCATCGTCTTGCACATACTCTTCATCCTTATGTGGCTCTTCTGGTTCAGATTCTTCTGTGACATCTTCATCTAAGAGTTGTTTAACTTCGTCAATATCTTCGCTATCTAGTATTGATGTGCTATTATCTTCGTCTTTGCCCTCAAGTTCTGTATCTAATTCATCTAGAGCATTTTCTATGTTTTCTTCTTCCAAAATATCAAAATCAAGTTCATTTTCATCTGTTAAATCATTTTCTATATCTTCTTTTTGCGCATCATCTTCACTGTTAGAATCCGTATCTAACTCATCTAAAGCATTTTCTATATCTTCTTCTTGAAATTCATCGATATCTAATTCGTTCTTTTGGTCTTTATCTTCTGGTTCTAAATCTTCATCTATATTATCCAAAATATCATCATCTGGCATAGGCAAATCCAAACTACTCATATCATCTAAATCAAATGCTTCTATATTATCTTCTTCAATGTCTTCTTCTGTGATATTTTCATCATTTTCACCGATATCTTCTAGGCTGTTTTCTTTATTCTCTTGTATAATTAAATTGTCTATTTTTTTGAGTAAATCCATGAAGTCTGTGGGTAAAAACGGCTTTTGCAAAAAGTAATCTGCATATGATGGTTTTGGTAGTGATTTTGGGTATATATATATTATTTTGCCTAAATTTCCACTCTCTTTAAGTAGAAGTATAGAGTTTTCAGTTGCCGCTTCATTGTCTATTATCGTTATATCATAATCTCCATTTAGATCAAAATCGTCACTTTTAAATTCTTCTATTTCACAGCCATATTTTTGAGCACTAAGACCGACAAGTCTCGAAACTGCTGGATTATTATTTATCAAAAGAAGACGCATTTTTACTCCTTAATACGATTTACTAGTGTACATTGTAATATAATCTAAATTACGATTGCATTAAAGCTTTATTGTAACAAAATAAAAAGGTGCTCTAATGCCCGCATAAACTCCTTTTGAAATACAAACATTATCGAAGCCAAGCTTGCAATAAGCACGACAAATCCTACCATTATCTTGATAGGAAAGCCAACAACGAGAAGATTAAATTGAGGCATGGTTTTCATCAGCATCCCAAACACCAAATCAGCAAGCATGGATAGTCCTATTATGGGAAAAGATAATATAAAACCATAAACAAATATACTCGTAGTTGCTTTTAAAAGATATTTCCACAGACTGCCTCCTGGATAAAAGTCTCCTAGAGGTAATATATGGAGTGATTTGGCTAAAAAAATGAGCATCAGATGATGAGCATTAAGACCTAAGATGACCATCAGGCCAATCAGACTAAATATTTGAGACATTATAGGGGAAGATATATGTGATTGCGGGTCTATAACATTTGCCATAGTAAAACCCATAACAAAAGAGATTTGCATACCTGCCATTTGAAGCATGGCAAATATAAGATTTAAAATTAAACCGGCAATTAAGCCCAAAAAAAGCTCGCTTGTTATGGCTAGAGATATAGTAGCGATATTTAACTCTATATTTGGAGGAGATGCCATCGGGTATAAAAAAATAACTAAAAACAGAGCAAAAGCTGTTTTGATACTTACAGGAATTGACATATGAGAGAAGAAGGGAAAAAAGGCAAATAGACCAGATATTCTAGCAAATAAAAGTAGAAATAGAATTACATGATTTTGTCCAAGAAATTCTATAATTGTTTGCATAGTTTCTCTATATAAGCCCTTTTAGACTTAAATTTTTACTATATTTACATCTCTTTGCCAATGATTTTTCATGAGTTACCAAAAAAAGCACCCCTTTTACCTCTTTTATGTATTCAAAAAGTATATCCATCACCTCATTTGCTGTTTTCTCATCTAAATTTCCTGTTGGTTCATCTGCAAATATAATCTTTGGTCTTTTTGTCAATACCCTTGCTATCGAGACTCTTTGTTGTTGTCCGCCTGAAAGCTCTCCTATCTTTTGTTTCATCACTTTTTGAATTTTGAATTTTTCCAATAACTCTTGGTCTATACTGTTTTTCGTTAAGATTGTTGCTAGTTCTATGTTTTCATAAGCGCTAAGCCCCCTAAAAAGATAGTGTGCTTGAAAGATGATTCCTATCTTCTCTCTCCTTGTTTTTATCAACTCTTTTTGGCTTAAAGAGTATATGTCTTCTCCAAAAAGTTGTACACTTCCACTGTTTGGCTTAAGCATTGTTGAACATATATGCATGAGAGTTGATTTTCCGCTACCGCTTACTCCTGTGATAGACATAGAGTCACTTTCGCCTAGTGAAAAATTTATATCGTTAAAGAGTGGATAGTCAAAAGAGTGAGAAACATCTCTTGTTTCTATAAGGGGCATTTTAAATCCTTTTAAAGGATAGGAAATGTGGAGCGATAAAGCTCCACATGTAGAATGAAAATTATTTTAATTGCTCTGCAACTTCACTTGCAAAATCGCAACCTTTTTTCTCTAAACCTTCTCCTAGTTCAAATCTTACATAATCTACAAGTTCGATTTTACCACCAAACTCTTTAGACTTTTCTTCTATAACTTGCTCTACCGTTTTTTTGTCATCCATAACATAAAACTGACTAAGAAGTGTAAATTGTTGATCTAGCTGAGTATTGTCAGCTATAAATCTAGCAATTTGACCAGGGATAATTCTATCCCAAATTTTTTCAGGCTTGTTTTGAGCCTTCAATTCTGCCTCAATATCTTTTTTTGCTTGTTCCATTACTTCGTCTGTTAGTTGAAGCATACTTCCGTAAAGTGGAACTTTTTTAAGAGGTTTTTTAAGTCTTGCTAACTCTTCATTGTGCTTTTGGATATCAGCTTTTAAAGCCACCGTCTCTTTTTCTATAAAATCTGGATCAAGCTCTTTGTAGCTTAAATAGTTAGGCTTCATCGCTGCTGCATGCATACAAAGTTGTCTGATAAACTCTGCACTTTTGCTAGCAACTTCTTCATTTTCACATTTAGCTGCTATCAAAACACCAACTCTTCCGTTTGAGTGAGCATAGCCATTTACTACGCCATTTTCACCGGCTTTTAGAGTTACAAATCTTCTAAGTACAAGATTTTCACCAATCTTTGCTATATGAGAGTTAAAATACTCTTCAAATTTTGTACCGTCTATTGTTGTGCTCATTAGCTCTTCAACATCTTTTGCACTGCTATTCATGATATGTGTTGTTGTATTTTTTGTAAAGTTGATAAAATTTTCATTTTTGGCAACAAAGTCTGTTTCAGAATTTATCTCGCTAATAGTTGCTTCTTTATGGTTTGGATTTACTTCTACACTTACCAAGCCTTCACTTGCAAGTCTGTCAGATTTTTTAGCTGCTTTTCCAAGACCCTTTTCTCTTAAAATATCTACCGCTTTATCGATATCACCCTCAGTCTCGCTTAGTGCTTTTTTACAATCCATCATACCAGCACCGGTCATCTCTCTTAACTGTTTTACCATTTGTGCACTTATAACTGCCATTATTTTTCCTCTGTATCTTCTTGTGATTTTGCAACTTTTTCAGTTACAGCTTCGCTAACCAATGTCTCATCACTAACAGCTTCTTCTATGACTTCAGATTTTTCTTCTTCGCTGATTTCTTGGGCTTGTGCTTCCTCTTCTGCTGCATCTTGTTCTCTTATCTCTTTTCCCTCATTCATAGCTTCTGCCATCTCTTTGCAGAAAAGTCTAACAGAACGAATAGCATCATCATTTCCGGGAATTGGTAAATCTACGAGATCAGGATCACAGTTTGTATCAAGTGGTGCTATGACTTTTATGCCAAGTCTTCTAGCCTCTTGAACAGCGATTTTTTCTTTTACAGTGTCAATTACAAAAATCATATCAGGGATTTTTTTCATCTCTCTGATACCGCCTAGATAATCCAAAAGCTTAGCTTTCTTTCTCTTTAGCATCAATGCTTCTTTTTTTGTTAAAAGTTCAATTTGTCCATCTTCTTCCATCTTTTCAATGATGTCAAGTTTTCTGATTGATTGTTTGATAGTTTGATAGTTAGTAAGCATTCCACCTAACCATCTGTGATTTACATATGGCATACCACATTTTTCGGCATACTCTTTTACTGCTTGGCTTGCTTGCTTTTTAGTACCGACAAATAACATTGTCTGTCCCTCAGTTGCAGCATCTTTCACTACATTATAAGTGTATCTGAAAAAACGAAGTGTTTTTTGTAAATCTATAATATAGATATTTTTTCTTTCACCAAAGATATATTTTTTCATCTTTGGATTCCATCTTCTAGTTTGGTGTCCGAAGTGTACACCACATTCCAACAAGTCTTTCATGGCTACCATGAAGCTCTCCTTATGTTAATTTTTTGGT
>JALUMZ010000222.1 GCA_027055635.1 Campylobacteraceae bacterium | reverse complement strand
ATCTTTCCATTTATCTCTACGCAATCTTTTTCCAAAGGATTGAAAGTATTTATGGATTGGTCTTTGAGTACATGCCTATCAGCTAAAAATAGTATCTTAGGTCTTCGCTCACTTCCATCTCTGTTCCATTTTGATTGAAAGAGTCTGTATGCGATTTGAAAGGCTATGTATGTTTTACCTGTTCCCGTTGCTAGGGTTAGTAAAACTCTATCTCTATCCTCTGCAATAGCTTCTATGGTTTTTTGCACAGCGATTTGTTGATAAAAACGAGGTTTCATCGCTCCTTCTATGTGAAAAGGGTGGGTGATTATATCTCGTGCTTTTGGTGTCGCTTTGCCATATTTTCTCTCAAAAAGCTCATCAGGAGTTGGATAGTTTTGGATAAAACCACCTTTTCCGCTTTTCAAAGAGTGCTCGTAAATCTTATGTCCATTTGTGCTATATACAAAGTCGATACCCAATCTCTGTGCATAATTTATAGACTGTTGTAAGCCATCTAACGGGTCTTTAGATTCGGCTTTGGCTTCAATGATAGCTAGGTTAGTGTTTTTGTAAGCAAGAAGATAATCAACAAAGTATCTTTTGCCTCTCTTGCCACCTATGAGCTTTCGCCCATCTGTGAAGTAATATTCTCTTACTATATTTGATTCTAGCCAACCACTACTTTTTATTTTAGGGTCAATGAGTTTTGAACGGGTATCTGATTCTGAATATGACATATAATACCAAACCTTAATATTAAAATATGTTTTTGATACATTTTAGCGAAATTTAGCTAAAGGGCATTTTTGATTTTATCCTTATAACTCTTTATCATAAGATCCTCAAACTGATCATTTGAGCTATACTCATATCCAAATACATCTTTCCACAGACTCTGCTCTTCCATACATAGATAAAAATATACTTTGTCATGCCATGCTTTAAAAAACTCATATACTCCTTTGAACATCTCTTTTTTTAACTCAAGGGGGTAGGAGTATTTTCCACTAGCATCAACCAAAGGCATCTGCAAAATTTTACTCTTAAAATCTCTTTGTCTCAGCTTTTTAATCACAGGCTTTATAAAGGTAAGAGTTCCCATAGAGACCAAAACAACCTCATCTGGTTTAAAAGTCTCTACCAATCTATTCACAACCTCTTTGTACTCATAAAGATAGTTTTCATAAACAACAATTGGATGGAAGTGAAACCCAACCAATACACCCTTGTTTGCCAAAGCTCTTGCGGATTTGATCCTATCATCAAGTGAAGCACTTAAGTGCTCCTCATTTTCGATGATAGTGGTGGGATTTAGAGACCAAGTGCAGAGGATATTTTTGGGAACATCATTTTCTAAAAGATATTTTATATTTTTTGATTTGCTTTTTAACTCCAATATTACATTTGGATTTTTTCTCGCAAATTCAAAAAGAGCATCCATAATTCCCTCTTTATTGCCCCATAGTAGAGAGTCTGAACTTTGCCCTGTGCCTATATGGTAGTATTTATCAGGATCTAGTTTTAGATTTTCGAGCTTTTTTGCGAAGTTTTTATCAAATCCGATTTTGTTTTCATTGTAAAAAGATTGTATAGAGCAGTACGAACAGTCAAATCCACAACTCTCAACAGCATCAAGCGTATAGAGATTGCAACATCTTGTCTTCTCTGATGCGACAGGACATCGCCCAAGACCCAACTCCTCTTTACTTGAGTCTATAAAGCTTATCTTTCTCGAGTAGTCATAAGGTGCCTCTTTTAAAAAACCTTTATAACTTTTTGGTCTGTTTTTCAATTCTTCCCAAACTTTTTTTATATGTCCAAAAGTCTCTTTTTTGGTATTTTTGTCTTTCCATACTTTATCTATATTTTTTTCATTCCACATATCAAAGTCTATGCTCATATCTACTAACTGCTTCACCTCTTGAAAAGAAAATTTAAAGAGATAAGCCTTTTTTCTTAAGAATGTTTGTATATCTTTGTCTAATTTTTCATAGTTACTACTCTTGATATGTTTTTCAAATTTTTTTTCATAATCTTCCATATAAACTCTTTCTTTGGTATTTTTGTCTCTAAATGATCTGAGACAACTTTGAGTATAAAAATCTCCTCTTTTTTGAGAAATTTTTGAGAAATTTGTGTAAAAACCGATGACTCCATATCTACCAATGTACTTTTCAGAAGTCTTGGATCGTCAACCACTTTGGCAGATGAGCTTAGACTCTGCATCTCTATAAAACCTAGATCATGAGTTGTGCAAAAAATAGAGCCTATCTCTATACCTTTATCCTTACAACCTGCTACACCTAGATTTATCGCTCTTTTAAACTTATACTTTTCAAAAATATCCTCAAGCACCAAACGGCACTTTTCTCCCATACCGCTAACAACTAAAACTATCTCATCTTTTGCATAAATTTTATATGGCTTTGTCTGCAAACACTGCAATCTAAAATACTCTACAACAGCCTTGGCTTCAGCAAAAAATGCCGTATGGATCAAAATCTTATAACTCATCTTAGAATTATAGCAATAATTTGGTAAAATAGATGAAAGAAGGAGGATTTTATGAAGAGTGTACTTTTGACTTTGGCAAGAGCGGCGATTGGTGAGGCTATTGGGATTTCTCAAGATGTTAGTTTACAAAATATGCTTGATGAAAATCCTTGGCTAGAGGAAGAAGGGGCAGTTTTTGTTACTTTGAGTCTAAATGACAATCTGCGAGGCTGCATAGGCTCCTTGGTTGCACACAGAAAACTATATGAAGATATAATCTACAATGCAAGGAGTGCGGCACTAAATGACCCTCGTTTTAAACCACTAAGCAAAGAGGAGCTTGGGCATATCAAAATAGAAGTCTCTATACTCTCAAAACCGGAACCACTGATATACGACACCATAGATGCCCTAAAAAACAGACTAAGAGTAGGAGTAGATGGGGTAGTTTTAAAATCCGGCTCCAACCAAGCCACTTTTTTACCTCAGGTATGGGAACAGTTACCGACATTTGAACTGTTCTTTTCGCATTTATGTCAAAAAGCGGGATTGCAGAGCAAATGCCTAGAGCAACATCCTGATATATTAACATATCAGGTTAAAGAGTACAAGGAAGTTTGATATGAGAAAACCAAGTGTAGCAGGAGCTTTTTATCCTGATTCTTGTGATGAAATAGAGCACTATTTTGGTCTATTTAATAAAAGTTTAGATGATCAAATAAAGAGTGATGACAAACTGTATTCACTCAAACCAAGAGCCATCATATCTCCGCATGCAGGATATATCTATAGTGGCTTTACGGCAAATATCGCTTATAAGATACTTCAACACTCAAACCCAAAGAGAGTGATAGTCATAGGTCCTAGTCATAGGATTTATCTAGAGGGAATCAGCGGTACAGATGAGGAGTCTTATGAGAGTCCATGTGGAGAACTGAGCATAGATAAAAATTACCTGAAAAAACTAAATGAAAAGTTTGCCATAAAAAGCATAAAGGAAGCTTATGAGCAAGAGCACAGCACAGAGGTGCAAATGCCGTTCATCAAACACTACATGCCAAACTCGAAGGTAGTAGAACTTGTATATGGAGATATCAGGTACCAGGATTTAAGTTTAATGTTAGAGTATATCCTAAGTGACAGACAAAATGTAGTTGTAATAAGTACAGATTTAAGTCATTTTTATAATTTAAAAAAAGCTGAGGCATTAGATAATATCTGCCTGCAAGCCATAGCAAATTTAGATATAGAAAAATTTGAAGAGGGTTGCGAAGCATGTGGTGCTATAGGAGTAAAAGCAATGCTAATGGCAGCAAAAAAAACAGCTCTCAAACCCCTGCTGTTAGATTATAGAACAAGTGCTGATGCAAGTCATGATGAGGACAGAGTGGTAGGCTATATGAGTGGATTGTTTTATAACTGACCTTACGCACTATAATGAGCAAAGGATGAAATATCGGTTTTGATTTACTGTGATTAACCTTAGCTTAAAGTAAAATTTGCTAGAATCTTGCCCTTAATTGAAAAATTATAAATTCTCAACAAAGGACATACTTATGTATGCAATTATCAAAAATGGTGGGAAGCAGTATAAAGTTCAAGAGGGAGATTATCTAAATCTCGACAGACTTGACGCTTCGCCAAAAGAGAAGATAGAGGTTACGGAAGTTCTTGCAGTAAATGCAGGTGAACTGAAAGTTGGAGCTCCATTTGTAGATGGTGCAAAGGTAGAATTGGAAGTTATAGCTAACGGCAAAGACAAAAAAGTTATCATTTTCAAGAAGAGAAGAAGAAAAGATTCTAAACTCAAAAGAGGCTTTAGAAGACAATACACAAAAGTAAAAGTTTTAAGTATTACCGCTTAAACATATCAAGTAATTATCTAGGAGTTAGGATATGGCACACAAAAAAGGTCAGGGTAGTACCCAAAATAACAGAGATTCAGCAGGTAGAAGATTAGGTGTAAAAAAATTTGGTGGTGAATTTGTAAGAGCCGGCAATATAATAATTCGCCAAAGAGGAACAAAAACACATCCAGGAAGCAATGTAGGTATAGGAAATGACCATACTATATATGCTTTGATTGATGGACATGTAGAATTCAGCAGATACGGAAAATTAAGAAAAAAAGTTTCAGTAGTTCCCGCATAAATATTCAAAACAGGCAGAGATAACTCTGCCTGCCTCTTTTAAAATAGTAATTTAATTGCTATTTACCCAATTTTACTCTAAAGGGCACCTCTAATAATAGGCAATACCCATAATAACCTGCTATTAGAGGTACTCTTCAATACAAGTCTCATTTGAGATACCCTAAAGGTTTTATATGTTTACAGATAATGTCGAACTAACACTGAGTTCGGGAAAAGGCGGTCCAGGAAGTGTCTCTTTTAGAAGAGAAAAACATGTTATACAAGGTGGTCCTGATGGTGGAGATGGAGGAAGAGGCGGAGATGTATATTTCAAAGTCGATAAAAATACACATACCCTCTCCGGCTTTAGGAGAAAACAACATATAAAAGCAAAAAACGGTCAACCCGGGATGGGTAGAAAGATGTATGGCAAAAGTGGAGAGTCTGCTGATGTCATAGTACCTCCGGGCACTCAAATCATAGATGCCCAAAGTGGTGAAGTGCTTTTTGATCTACTAGAAGATGGGCAAAGAGTTCTTTTTCTAAAAGGCGGAAAGGGAGGGCTTGGTAATGTTCACTTTAAAAGCTCAACCAATCAAAAACCAGACTATGCTCAACCAGGACTTCCGGGCGAAACAAGAGAGGTAAAGTTAGAGCTCAAACTCATAGCAGATGTAGGGCTCGTAGGTTTTCCAAATGTTGGAAAATCAACTCTTATATCTATCATATCAAATGCTACACCACAAATTGCAAACTATGAGTTTACTACTATCACACCAAAACTAGGAGTGGTCGATGTTGGAGATTTTAGATCCTATGTCATGGCAGATATACCGGGAATCATAGGTGGTGCAAGTGATGGCAAAGGACTTGGAATCCAATTTTTAAAACATATAGAGAGAACTGAATTTCTTCTTTATATGATAGATGTTTCAAGCTATAGAGATATAAAAGAGCAGTATATAACTCTAAAAGAAGAGTTAGATAATTTTTCCCATAGTCTTGCAAAAAGAGAGTATGCCATAGCACTCACAAGATGTGATACACAAGATGCAAAAAGTATCAATGAAAAAGTCCAAGATATGCTAGATCTGAACGATATAAATGCAAACATAGACAAACAGAGTGAAAATTATGAGTACTTTATACAGGATATTTATAGCAGAGATAGCTCAAAACCCTTTTTTGTTATGCCAATCTCTTCTGTTTCAAATATAAATATCCAGCAGCTCAACTATGCACTAGCTGATATCGTATATAAGATTAAAAAGGGGAGCTAATGCAAAGAGTTGTAGTTAAGGTTGGAACTCATGTACTAAGTGAACAAAACAGACTCTCAAAAACAAGAATGATGAACTTGGTTGAATTTTTAGCAACATTGATGGATAGATATGAGGTGATTTTAGTCTCTTCAGCTGCGGTAGCTGCTGGGTACTCTATGCTTAAACTTGATAAAAATATACTTCATAATCGTCAAGCAATAGCTGCCATAGGTCAACCTCAGCTCATAACAACATACAATAAAAAACTAGAAAAATTTGGAAAAGTAGCTGCTCAACTACTTTTGACTGCCGATGATTTTGATTCAAGAAAGAGGACATATCACGCCAAATGCACAATCGAAACCCTTTTAAAACATAACATTTTACCTATCATTAATGAAAATGATGCAACTGCCACAGAGGAGTTGGTCTTTGGAGATAATGACCAGCTTTCGGCTAGAGTAGCACACTATTTTGATGCTAACTTATTGATTTTGCTCTCTGATATAGATGGATATTACGATAAAGATCCAAATAAAAATCCAGATGCCGTGATGAAAAAAGTGGTCAGAAAAATTGATGAAACAGAGCTACAAAAACAAAATAGCACAAGCTTTGAGTTTGCAACAGGCGGAATAGTCACAAAATTAAAGTCAGCCCAATATCTTCTTAAAAGGGGTAAAAAAATGTTTATAGCAAGTGGATTTGATCTGAGTGATATAAAAAGCTATATGTTTGATGGAATCCACAAGGGCGGAACACTTTTCCAAAGAGATACAAAATGAAAATCGTATTTATGGGAACACCCGATTACGCTACAACAATTTTACAAGAGATACTAAATTCAGACATAGAAGTTTC
Source organism: Campylobacteraceae bacterium (assembly GCA_027055635.1). Lineage (GTDB taxonomy): Bacteria > Campylobacterota > Campylobacteria > Campylobacterales > Sulfurospirillaceae > JAADIZ01. Next base: position 1,036 of record JALUMZ010000222.1, on the reverse strand, counting down.
ACTCCTCATAACTCAACCCGATAAACCAGTAGGCAGAAAACAGACCTTAACACCTCCTCATGTAAAGAGATGGTTAAAAGAGAGTAGAAAAAATATAGAGATATACCAACCCTCCACACTAAAAAGCAGTGATGCAACAGCCAAAATAAGCTCTTACAAACCAGATTATATAGTGGTAGCTGCTTATGGCAAAATTTTACCTAAAGAGATACTAGATATTGCTCCTTGCATAAATTTACATGCTTCACTACTGCCAAAATACAGAGGAGCAAGCCCGATACAGTCTGCTATCTTAAATGGTGAAAATTTTACCGGTGTCACCGCAATGCTAATGGAAGAAGGACTTGATTGCGGAGATATTTTGGCATTTAGATATGTTAAAATAGAACAAAAACGAGTTGATGAACTATTTGATGAGCTATCAAAAGCAGCGGCAAATATAACTCTACATGTACTCAAAAATTTCAACCAAATCAAACCTATAAAACAGGTTGATGCAGATGCAACGCACTGTATAAAAATCAAAAAAGACAATGGTCTTGTCTCTTTTGAAGAAAACGCTAGTGATATATATAAAAAATATAGAGCCTATACCCCGTGGCCCGGAATTTTTTTAAAAAACGGACTGAAATTAAAGGAGCTAAAGCTTTTAGATGACTCTGTAAAAAATGATAAAATCGGTATAATTAGCAAAATTAATAAAAATTCTATCACACTTACCTGCCTAAAAGGCTCACTAGAGATTGCAAAAGTGCAAGCGCCATCCAAAAAAGAGATAAGCATATTGGACTACATAAGAGGTAAAAGGTTAGAGATTGGTAATACGCTACTTTAAAGAGATAGACTCTACACACAAATATTTGATACAAGAGATAAAAAACAACAATATAAAAGAACCAACTCTAATCTTAGCAGATATACAAACTGCTGGAGTCGGAAGCAGAGGAAACTCTTGGGAGAGTAAAGAGGGCAATCTTTTTTTCTCATTTTGTGTAGAAGAGAAACACTTACCAAAAGATTTACAATTAACATCAAT
>JALUMZ010000221.1 GCA_027055635.1 Campylobacteraceae bacterium | reverse complement strand
AATACTGCCGTAGGATCCCCTCTATAACTTCTTGCAACCTTATCTATCTCATCTAAAACAACGACTGGATTCATCTCTTTTGCTTCTATAAGTCCTTGAACTATCCGTCCGGGCATTGCACCTATATAGGTTCTTCTATGACCTCTTAGCTCATTTACATCCTCAAGTCCACCTAAAGCTATACGAATAAGCTCTCTTTTTAGTGCTGTTGCTATCGAGTTTGCCAAAGATGTCTTGCCAACACCCGGAGGTCCTGCAAAACACAAGATTGCACCTTTTGCATTTTTATCTTTTATGCCTCTTCTTGCTATCAACTCTTTTACGGCAAAATACTCTTCAATTCTCTCTTTTGGTTTTTTAAGCGAATAGTGATCTTTATCAAGCTGGGATCTAACATCTAAAATATCAAGTTTTTTCTTGGCTTCCTTTTCAAAAGGTATCTCAATAACCCAATCCAAATAACTCTGGATCATGCTTGCATCACTTGAGTCGGGATGCATTCTTGAGAGTTTGTCTATCTGCTTGGATATCTCCTTATAAGAGTCTTCGGACATATATTTTTTCTTGGCTTCAAGTTTTTTTCTATACTCTTCTATCTCTTCATCTCTTTGGTTATCAGTTCCTAGCTCTTTTTGTATCTGTTTTAACTGCTCTTTTAGGAAATACTCTTTATTTATCTTATCTATCTGTGAATGTGCTCTGTTTTTTATCTCTTTTTGAAGTTTACTAGTCTCTATCTCTGCAAGTATAAACTCTATAAGTTTTAGAAGTTTCTCTTCCTCATCCACCATAACAAAAAGCTCGATAGCACTCTCTTTTTTTAGTTTCATACTACTTGCAACAAGATCACATATCCTATGTACTTCCCTGTTTTCTTCTATAGTTTTTAGTAGATCTGGTGGAAAGATACCGCTAATCCTCGAAAGTGAGGCTACCTTCTCTTTTAGGAGTGAGAGCATGGCATCGCTTTTTTGATTGCGGCTATTGATATTTTTGATAACATCTACTACCGCTCTAAGAGGTTTACTGCTTACTTCCTCTATGATCTTACCTTTGAGCATCCCTTGAAAAAGAACCTTTACTCTTCCATCTGGAAGTTCAACTTTTCTCATGATAGAGCCTATGACACCTGAGTGATATATCGACTCAAAATCTCTCTCTCCCTCAAAACCAGGTTTGGTGGAGCAAATCATAATAAGGGTATTATTTTCCAGAGCATCATTTATGGCATCCAAATTATCACTATCCGATAAAAATATCGGGGAAATCATAAAAGGATACAAAAAGAGACTATCCTCAACAATAATAGGCAAAGTTGCCGGAAATTGATTGTAATTATTTAACTGCATTTTATCCCTACTCAAACCAAGCTCTATACCAAGGTACATGTGGTTTTATCATATTTGCTTCTTTCAGTGATGATTTATCTATCTTCTCTTTATATATTTTACTAGCTTTTGGCTTATCTATTCTGCCATATAGGCTTGCTATCTCCTGTGTTGTTTGAAGATTTGCGAGCTTTAGTTTCACCAAAATAGTATTTACCATAGGCACATACTGCGAGTTTGGATAAGTATCAAGAAACTCTTTGGTATTTCTAATGGTGTCAATTATAAGTTGCTGATTTCTATTTGGCTTTGTAAAAGACTCAAAATTTGCCTTTATCTTAAGAAATTTTGCATACTGACTATTTTTTCTATCCCCATATCTTTTTATATACTCATCAAGATAAAAATTTGCTAGTATATACTCCTCCTCTTCTATATGTGCATTAGCAAGAATAAGCATACTTGTTTGAAGCAGAGGTGACTCCACATGTTCGCTAGACAAAGAGGTGAAATAGTCATCAGCCTTTTCTAAATCTTGATTTTTGATCTCTTTGACGATCTGGCCATACCAGTATAGAGCAGGTTTATTA
>JALUMZ010000220.1 GCA_027055635.1 Campylobacteraceae bacterium | reverse complement strand
GACTTGCTAATAACCGACTATAAAATTATTAAAATTGCCATAAATCTATTTTTATAATATTGTAAATCTAATTGTTTCTTTTTTGGATACTCCTCCTTATCAAGAAGTGTATTTGTGTCTATCTTTTTTACATGAATTTTTGTTGGTGCTGTTTGTAGTGTATAGTATAGATGTTTTGTAGGCGAGTAAGCTTTAATTTTCAGAGCAGCAATAGTAAAACTTTCTTTAGCACTCAGCGCATAAATATACTCTTTTTTTATGATATAGCCATCTTTAGTAAGTTTATTTATATCACTATAAACATTTTTAAAAAGTGTTATAGCCTCATTTTTATTTTTTATGAAATTTAAGTCCTCTGCTTTATAACCTTTTCCAGTAAGTGTGTAATGTACATTTACATTTTCAAATTGTGAAATCTGTGTTGTATCTACTTTGGAACTAAGCTGAAAGTCTCCAACTAAATCAACAGGGTGTTCTAAGGCTTGAACATTAATCTCTATGGCGTTAAGCTTTGCTTTTGTATCGTATGTGCTAGTTGCGATACTGTCATCATGGTCATCTACATAGCTCTGTTTAATAGCTTTATCACTAGCTGTCTTGATAATAAACTCAAAGAGAATATGAAGTTTTTTTTGCTTGAGAGGGAAGAGAATATATGTAACAGTTGTTGCTGAGTCATGGTATTTACTATCATTAACTTCTTTATTGAGTAAAAAGATACTATAGTCCTCACTCTTAAGAGGTTTTAATGAAAAATACATGTGATCTGTATGGTCTATTTGATGTGCTTTAAAGCTAATTATTATGGGTTCTTTTATAACTGCTGTGGATTTATTAGCACTTATTGTATAAGTCGCTAATGAGTTGTTTGCAAACATAAGTGTGCTATAAAAAAGTAAAAAATAGAGTATTTTACCAAGGGTGTATTTCATTAGTGTATCCTTTATTAATAAGTTCATAAGCCTTGTAGCCTAATTTATATTGTGATTTGTTTTTCTTTTTTGTCCGTTGGAGATTCTCTTGTTTTTTTTCTTTTTTCTTTGTGTTACTACCACTTCCAGAAGATTTTTGTGATGCTTTTTGGTTTGCAGTAGAGCTAGATTTTTTACTTTGCTTGGATTCTTTGTTTTTTTGTTTCTCTCTCTCTTTTTTACGCTTTTGCTTTTTCTCTTTGTGTGGTAACATCTTTGAGAGATCTTTTTTTTCTTTAAGAGAGAGTTTATAAAGCAAAGCAAGATTAAAAAGAGCATCCTTGTCATCACCTAAAATAAGAGCTTTTTGGTAGTATGAAAGAGCAAGTGTATAGTGCTTAAGTTGTACAGCTACATTGCCCATATTATAATATACTTTTTGTTTCAGTGCTCTGTCTGGTGTTTTTATTTGTGAGAAGTAGAGCATCGCTTTTTTATAAGCTTTTGCTTTATAGTATGTAACTCCCGCATTATAATAGCTAGCAACACAAGGCGATATTTTTGTGTACTCTTGTGCACTATGCAGGTAATCTTTTTGTTCATAAGCAGCTTTTGCTTGACTCTTAGTATAAAAATCAAAGAGCATAGCAGCTTCACTAGGATGTGGTACAAATAAGAAAAGTATAAATATATAGAGTTGATGTAGTTTTGTAACAGAGAGAAAAAAAGTTACAAGAGCAAAAACAAGAGGAATAAAATAAAGCTCTTTATAGCTTACTACCTTTGTATTTATCCCCGTACTCTCTTTTTTATCTTCTAAATCAGCAATGATTTTTTTTGATATATCTTTGTTGGAATGAAGTTGATAGTACTTTCCATTACACTCATGTGCCAAAGTTTTGAGTATTGGGTTTTCTCTTGAAATGACAAGATTCTTTTTGTCATCGAGTATGAGCTTATTCTCTTTTTTAAGTGTAGATCCACTACTTGAAGCTGTAGCTATTATATAAGGA
>JALUMZ010000219.1 GCA_027055635.1 Campylobacteraceae bacterium | reverse complement strand
ACTTAAAACTAATTGGAGTTAGACCACTAAGTGACACCATGTTAAACACATATCCAAAAGAGTATGTTACAACAAGAAACAAATATAAACCTGGGTTAATTCCACCATACTATATAGATAGACCAGATAGTTTTGAGGGTATAATAGAATCAGAGAAAAGATATATTGAAAAATATCAAAAGAGTGGATTTAAAACAGATATGATTTATTTTTATAAGTTTTTACATGCGATTTTTTTTAGAGGGGTTAGGAGTTCGTGAAAAAAAAGTTAAAACCAAAGTCAGAATTTTCTCGTAATGTTTTAACACTTATGACAGGGACAACCATTGCCCAAGCTATTCCTATCGCTATTAGCCCTATTTTGACTCGAATATATACTCCTGCTGATTTTGGTATTGTAGCTCTTTTTATGGCAATAGTGTCTATCTTTGGTTCAATTGCAAATGGTAGGTATGAACTTGCTATTATGCTTCCACAAAAAGATGAAGATGCTATTAATGTATTTGCAGCAGGGCTATTAATTAACATTACATTATCTCTATTCTTGTTAATATTTATTATATTTTTTCATGATAAAATCCTATTTTGGCTAAATAGCGACAAAATAGGATTATGGCTTTATCTTATTCCTATAACAATATTTTTTGTTGGTCTTTTTAATATCTTGAATTATTATAACACTCGAAAAAAAAACTATAAAGATATTGCAAATGCTAAAATAATTAAATCAATTGTTTTAGCATTTGTACAACTCTCAATTGGCTTTATCAAGCAAGGTGCCATAGGATTAATTTCTGGTCAAATACTATCTCAGGTAGTAGCCAATGGGAATCTGCTAAAAAATATTATTGATGACAAGATTCTACTATCTCATATTTCTTTTCAAAAGATTAAAGAAGAGGCTAAAAAATATATTAACTTTCCTAAATTTTCTCTTGCAGGTACCTTAGCAAATATATTATCAAAACAACTATTAAATATACTTATATCGCTCTTTTTTAGTGTGGCAACGCTTGGTTTTTATGCATTAGTGCAAAAAATACTTGGTTTACCATCTGCACTTATAGGTGGCTCAATTGGGCAAGTTTTTTTTCAGAAAGCAACCGAAGAGAAGAACCATACGGGTCAAATAAAGCAGAGTTATCTAAATACACTACGAAGCTCTTTTTTTATTGCACTTGCTGTTTTCGGAATTCTTTATGTAAGTGTTGAAGAGTTATTTTATTGGGTATTTGGTCCAAACTGGAAAATAGCAGGTCTATATGCAAAGGCAGTAATTCCTTTCTTTGCAATCCGTTTTGTTTATGCAACAATTAGTACAACATATTCAATTTCTAATAAATTGAAGTTAGAGTTGATATGGCAAATATCGATGCTAATAGGGATTATATTTATCTTCTATTTTACAAAAAATTTACCATTTATTAATTTTTTATATTATTTGAATATTTATTTAATAATTTCCTATCTAATGTCAATACTATTTACATACAGATTGGCATATGGTATGGAGAGACTATGATACCTATTGTAATACCTGCAAAAAATGAAAAAGACAACTTAGAAGATACTGTTAATTCGTTAAGAGAGACAGCTAAATATGCAGAGGAAGAGCTTTTTATAGTTGTAGTTGATGATGGTTCCAAAGACAATACATCTGATATTGCAAAAAAGCTTGGTTGTCATGTAGTTAATTTGCCAGATAGAGGATATTCTGCTTTGGGTATGCCAGAACTTGCTGACACTCATAATGCTGGATTTAAATATATTGATAAGCATTTAGATATTAACTCATATAATTATCTTATGGTTGTTGGAGCAGATACGACATTTGAATTAAATTATATAGCTCTTCTGCTTGATGCAATGAAGAGTAATGAAAAACTTGTAATGTGTGCAGGAGTTTTAAATGAAATTAAGACAAAC
>JALUMZ010000218.1 GCA_027055635.1 Campylobacteraceae bacterium | reverse complement strand
GTTATAATATTTATTGTTCTTTTTTTTATTATCTCTTTTGCAATTTTAACAACATCATATGCAAAAGTTATCATATTTAATGATTTTGTTGGGTAAATAGACAGATTATTGTAATGTTTAGTATTGAGATTATTTGATTTTGGAGAATACACTATCATATCAATATACCCTAAAAATTTTGCATATTTTTTCTGTCTCTGCAGTGCACCACCTACCGGACTTGATAAAATATTATCCCCAATAGATATCATAAGTATATTCATTATCTATTGCCAATTATTACTTCTTTGTTGCTCTATATAATCTTTGATACTTTTTGTAGCTCTCCAGCCTAAACTTTGTGTTTTTGCTGTCATCACATCTGCTGACATTCTATTTCCTTGTCTCTGCGGAAGCATGACTACATCTCCACCAAACATTTGCGCTATCTCTTTAATAGTATATGATTCATCACTTCCTATACCAAACTCATCTCCATAGCCATTTTCACCAACCAAAATTAAGCCGTTAATGATATCATCTATATGTGTAAAATTTCGCTTTTGTGTACCAGGGCTTACTATTGTCAACGGTTCTCCATTTTTCATTTTCTCTTTAAATAGTGCAATTAGTGTTGCGTATTTTCCAGTTTGTATCTCTCTATCTCCATATACATTATAAAAATATGTTATAGCATAAGGAATATTAAACCAAGTTCCATAATTCATAACTAACTCTGTATTGCTCGCCTTTGTCCAAGCATAAGGAGAAGCACTTCTACCTAAACCTCCATCACCAAATTTCGTACTACTTCCTGCATATAGTATTTTACAACCATGTTTTCTCACAAACTCCAACACAGAAAATATACCCTCTTTGTTATAGTACCAAACTTTCTCTATATCATCAAAGCTCTGCTCTACCCTACTGTATTCACCTAAATGATAAACAATATCCGGACTAAAATCAACTAATTTGTCCATCTTTGAAGTAGAACCTTCTATGTATGTTACACCATCTATATGATTATTTTTTGAACCTGTGAAGTAATTATCAAGACTATAGACTCTGTTCTTTTTATCTTTAATCAATCTTTCACAAAGATGAGAACCGATAAAACCTGCACCACCTGTCACTAAGATATGTTTTTGTCCCAACTTAAAGTCTCCCATCACTCTTGTCTAATACAGACTTTATATCATATACTACTTGATTTTTGTCACCAAACTCTAAATTTTTAAATTTATCATGTGCAACAGCTAAAACTACTGCATCATAATCATTGAGATTTCTCGTGTTACTTAGATGCAAGTTATACTCTTTTTCTACCTCAGCCTCATCTGCCCATGGATCGCTTACTGCAACATCGCATCCAAACTCTTGCAACTCTCTTATAACATCTACTACTCTGCTATTTCTGATATCCGGGCAATTTTCTTTAAATGTTATGCCCAGTACCATTACTTTTGAGTCTTTAACAGGGTGTCCTTTTTTGATGAGAAGTTTTATAACCTGATTTGCTACATATATACCCATATTATCATTTATGCGTCTTCCTGCAAGTATAATCTCTGGATTAAATCCTACCTCTTGGGCTTTATGAGTTAGGTAGTAGGGATCAACACCTATACAGTGTCCTCCAACAAGTCCAGGGCGAAAAGGCAAAAAATTCCATTTAGTTCCAGCTGCTTCTAGTATGGCTTTGGTATCTATTTTTAGACGATTAAATATAAGAGCTAGTTCATTTACAAAAGCTATATTTATATCTCTTTGGCTATTCTCTATCACTTTAGCAGCTTCTGCTACCTTTATACTTGGAGCCTTATGAGTTCCTGCTGTGATGATTGAAGCGTATAGATCATCTACTATATCTGCTATTTTTGGTGTACTACCACTTGTCACTTTTAAGATCTTTGTAACAGTATGCTTTTTATCTCCTGGATTTATCCTCTCTGGAGAGTATCCACAGTAAAAATCTTCATTATATTTTAGTCCGCTAACTTCTTGTAGCATCGGCACACATACCTCTTGCGTAGCGCCGGGATATACGGTGCTTTCATAGATGACTATATCCCCTTTTTTAAGCACTTTTCCTATAGTTTGGCTAGCTTTTACCAAAGGTGTCAAATCCGGTCTTTTGTTTTTATCGATAGGAGTTGGAACAGTCACTATATAGACATTACAATCCTCAATCCGTGCCAAATCTGTTGTAAATTTTATACCGTTATTTAGTGCTTCTTTGAGTTGCCTTTCACTTAACTCTAGTGTTCTATCATAAGCCCTATTTAACTCATCAACTCTTGTTTGATATATATCAAATCCAACTACCTGATATTTACTGCTAAAGGCATGAGCCAAAGGAAGCCCTACATATCCTAAGCCTATTATACATATGTTATGAGCACTCATTATACTCCTTTAATTTTCACTGCACCGATAGTCAATTTGAAAACTATCACTCTAACTATCTCTAAAAAATATATCTCTAGTATATACCTTATCGATTATATCTAATATCTCTTTATTAACTCTATTTGCTACGATAATATCACTTATTTTTTTAAATTCATCCAAATCTTTTACAACTCTTGAGTTAAAAAAACTCTTCTCTTGCATAGTAGGCTCATATACAACTACCTCTATACCCTTAGCTTTTATACGCTTCATAACACCCTGTACTGCGCTACTTCTAAAATTATCACTTTCTAATTTCATAGTTAGTCTATATATACCAACAATTTTGGGTTTTTTAGAGATGATGCTATCTGCTATAAAATCCTTTCTTGTGCTATTTGCCTCTACTATAGCGCTTATTAGATTACATGGTACATTTTTATAATTAGCCCTTAACTGCTTTGTATCTTTTGGCAAACAGTAACCACCATATCCAAAACTTGGATTGTTATAATGCAAGCCAATCCTAGGATCTAAACCTACGCCTTTTATAATTTCTTCACTATTTAGATTATTAGTCTGAGCATAAGAGTCCAATTCATTAAAGTATGCCACTCTCATAGCTAGATATGTATTTGCAAAAAGCTTTATGGCTTCAGCTTCAGCACTATTTGTAAATAAAATATCTATATCTTTTTTAATGGCACCCTGCGCTAGAAGATTTGCAAATATTGTAGCTCTATGCGATTTTTCTCCAACAACTATACGACTAGGGTATAGATTATCATGCATTGCCTTACCTTCTCTTAAAAACTCTGGAGAAAAGATGATATTTTTAGTATTGAATCTCTCTCGTATAGATTTTGTATATCCCACCGGTACAGTCGATTTTATGACTATTGTTGCATTTTGATTAACGGAAAGTATATCTTGAATTACTGATTCTATAGATTTTGTATTAAAATAATTAGTCTGCACATCATAATCTGTAGGTGTTGCAACAATAATGTATTTTGCATCCCTATATGCCTCTTTTTTGTCCAGTGTAGCTTTAAAATTCAAACTATCTTTTTGCAAATATTTCTGTATCTCTTTGTCTTCTATCGGCGATATATTATTGTTTATCATCTTAACTTTTTCTGGCACAATATCAAGAGCAACTACTTCATTGTGTTGTGCCAACAGTAATCCATTTGACAAACCTACATAGCCTATGCCTGCTATTGCAATTTTTGAAGATTGAACTTTAAAATTATCTATCAATTTTTAATGTCTCCCCTTAGATTTACTATTTAACTACCGTATCCATTTGGATTTTTTGATTGCCAATTCCATGCATCTTTGCACATATCATTTATACCGTGTTTTGCACTCCAATCGAGCACCTTTTTTGCATAAGACGGGTCAGCATAGCAGCTTTGTATATCACCCTCTCTTCTGCCAACAATCTTATAAGGAACTTTTTTTTCAGATGCCCTCTCAAAAGCTTTCACGACCTCCAAGACAGAGTATCCTTGACCTGTTCCTAGATTTATAGCCTTTACACCATCAAATTTATCTATATTTTCCAATGCCTTAACATGCCCATCTGCCAAATCCTCTACATGTATATAGTCCCTAACACCTGTTCCGTCATTTGTAGCATAATCTCCTCCAAAAACACTCAAATAATCCCTCTTTCCAATAGCAACTTGGGAGATATATGGCATAAGATTATTTGGTATCCCGTTTGGATCCTCACCTATAAGTCCTGATTTGTGTGCACCAACGGGATTGAAATATCTAAGTAGTATTATCTTCCATGTAGCATCTGAAACATAGATATCTCGCAAAATTTCCTCTATAAAAAGCTTGCTCCTACCATAGGGGTTTGTAGCACTCAGTGGAAAATCTTCACTTATAGGAACACTTTTAGGATCTCCATAAACGGTAGCAGACGAGCTAAAGACTATCTTTTTACAACCATTATCTCTCATCACTTCGCATAAAGCTATAGTACCGTTTATATTGTTATCATAATACTCTAAAGGTTTTTGTACAGATTCTCCAACAGCTTTCAACCCTGCAAAGTGTATAACACTATCTATATCATATTTATCAAAAACATCTTGCAAAACCTCTTTATCTCTTATATCACCCTCTACTAAAGGTATGTTTCTTTCTACTATACTCTCCACTCTTTGCAAACTCTTCTTGGATGAATTTGAAAAATTATCATATACAACTATATCAAATCCTGCCTCTATAAGCGATATGCAAGTATGACTCCCTATATATCCTGCTCCACCAGTCACTAATATCATAAGTCCACCTTAAAGAAATCCAAATACCAATCTATAAACCTATCGATCCCCTCTTGTATCGGTGTGGCTGGTTTATAGTTCAAATCCTCTATCAGATCACTCACATCTGCATAAGTGCTTGGCACATCTCCTGCTTGGAGCGGAAGCATATTTTTTTTGGCTTTTTTACCTAATTTTTTCTCTATCGCTTCTATAAAATCCATAAGTTGCACAGGATTATTATTTCCTATATTATAAATCTTATATGGTGCAGTCGAGTTAGACGGATTAATATCTACCTCGTCTACTCCACTAGGAGGATTATCAAGCACACGGATAACACCTTCTGTTATATCATCTATATATGTAAAGTCTCTTTGCATATCTCCGTGATTGAAAACATCTATCGCTCTGTTTTCCAAAATAGCTTTTGTAAATAAAAACAGAGCCATATCTGGTCGTCCCCAAGGTCCATATACTGTGAAAAATCTAAGCCCCGTTGTAGGTATATCATATAGGTGGCTATATGTATGAGCCATCAATTCATTTGATTTTTTGCTTGCTGCATACAGACTCATTGGGTGAGTTACATCAGCACTGGTGGAAAATGGCTGATCTTTATTTAGACCATAAACACTAGAACTGCTAGCATATGCTAAATATTTTATACCGTTATGTCTGCTACACTCCAAAAGATTTAGAAATCCTACTATATTACTCTGTATATAAGCATCTGGATTTGTAAGAGAGTAGCGAACACCTGCTTGAGCAGCAAGATTTACCACTTTATCAAACTTTTCATCAACAAAAAGCTTCTCTAACGCCTCTTTATCTTCAAGATTTAACTTTATAAACTTGTAATTTGGATATTTTTCAGACTTAACCAACTTGCCATACTCTATCTTGCCCTTATCGATACCACTTCTTTGCAATCTGCCATATTTTACAGTTACATCATAGTAATCATTTATATTATCAAGTCCTACAACCTCATCACCTCTGTTTAGCAACGGCAAAACCAAATGACTACCTATAAAACCTGCTGTTCCCGTTACTAAAATTTTCATCTAAATATCCTGTTCTATGATTTGGGCAAATTTATGAAAATATATATCTTTTAATTCATCTAAATTAGCACTTACATTATTGCAAGCAAATACTCTTTTAGAGGTTGTATCTCCAATTTTTTCTACTTTTATGCCTATCTTAGAAGCTAATTTTTTAAAACCTTCTTCATCTTTTACCTCAACAATTGCTCTTGAAAAACTCTCGCTAAATATATCTCTATCATCTTTCAAATCAACTCTACATGTAGAGCCTATATCTCCAACACAACTCATCTTAGCAAGTGCTATAACAAGACCTCCTACATTTACATCTTTGGCACAATATAGTAAATCTTGCTTATTTGCCTCTATAACCAACTCCCAAAGTTTTAACTCTTGCTCATAATCGATCTTAGGTAAGATTCCGCCCACTTTTTTATAAACTTTTTTTAGATACAGACTTCCACCAAAATCACTTTTTGTCTCGCCTATGAGATATATAGGAGTATTTTCATTTTGAAATGCACTTGGGAGCGTCTTGTTTGCATCATCATTAACTCCAACCATAGCGATAGCAGGTGTCGGATAGACACCCTCACCGTCAGTTTCATTGTAAAGCGATACATTTCCGCTTACTACCGGAGTACTTAGAGCTTTGCAAGCCTCTTTTATACCATAACAACCTTGTGCAAATTGCCACATAATCTCTGGATTTTCTGGATTTCCATAGTTTAGACAATCCGTTATAGCCTTTGGTCTAGCGCCACTCATGGCAACATTTCTCCCACTCTCCATCACCGCAGCTGCTGCTCCGCCAAAAGGGTCGATATAGTTGTATCTAGGATTGCAATCACTACTCATGGATAGTGCTTTTCCACTCTCTTTTATTCTTATGGCACTCGCATCTAGACTACCTGAATTTTTTATGGTATTTGTCTGCACCATCGAGTCATACTGCTGGCCTATCCATGACTTATCGACCACTTCAGGTCTAGCAAACAGATTGTCAAACGCCTCTTGATTGTCCACTTTTTCAAAATTATCTATGGAAATTTTGGCTATCTCGTCAAGATAGGTTGGTTTTTTTACAGGCCTATCATATATAGGGGCTTCTTCACCGACAGGAAGAACCGGTATGTCTGCTACTCGCTCACCATACCAAAACAGCTCCATATTTCCACTATTTGTCACCTCTCCTATCACTTCGGCATCTAAATCCCACTTTCTGAATATCTCCAAAACTTTCTCTTCATATCCACTTTTGGCGCATATCAACATCCTCTCTTGAGATTCACTAAGCATAAACTCGAATGGCTCCATACCCTCTTCTCTCGCAGGAACTCTATCTAAGTGCATAGTCATACCGCTTCCACTTCGCCCTGCCATCTCAAAAGAGCTACTTGTAAGCCCAGCTGCTCCCATATCTTGGATACCGACTATATAATCATATTTAAAAAGCTCCAAACAAGCCTCAAGCAGAAGTTTCTCGGCAAATGGATCACCAACCTGCACAGTCGGTCTTAAACTCTTATTTTCTTCACTAAAACTATCACTTGCCATAACAGCACCACCAAGTCCGTCACGACCTGTTTTGCTCCCAACATATATGACGGGATTGCCTATACCCTCAGCCAATCCATAAAAAATTTCATCTGTTTTTGCAAGCCCTAGAGTAAAAGCATTTACGAGTATATTTCCATTGTAACACTCTTCAAAGGAACACTCTCCACCGATTGTCGGAACTCCCATACAATTACCATAGTCACCTATACCGGCTACTACGCCTCTTACCAAGTATCTTTGGTGTTTTGATATTTTGTCATTATTTACTACATTTCCAAAACGAAGTGAGTTCATATTTGCCACAGGTCTTGCACCCATAGTAAAAACATCTCTGAGGATTCCACCCACTCCCGTAGCAGCACCTTGGTATGGCTCTATAAAACTTGGGTGGTTATGGCTCTCCATCTTAAAGACAGCCGCTATGCCATCTCCCACATCTATAACACCGGCATTTTCTCCCGGACCCTGTATGACCCATGGAGCTTTTGTCGGAAAGCCGTTTAAATATTTTTTGCTTGATTTATAGGAGCAGTGTTCACTCCACATAGAGGAGAATATCTTGATTTCCAAAA
>JALUMZ010000217.1 GCA_027055635.1 Campylobacteraceae bacterium | reverse complement strand
AAATATAACATACTTTTAAGAGATGATAAAACATATCCATATATAGTTATCAACCTAAATGAAAGTTTTCCAAGATTTGAAATAACAAGAAAGATTGTAAAAGACAGAGGCGTGAAATATTTTGGACCATTCACAAATGCCTCAAGGGAGATTATCGATTCTATCTATCTCTTATTTGATTTAGTTCAGAAAAAAAATTGTCTATCAAGCAAGAAAGCTTGTCTTTTTCACCAGATGAAAAGATGCCATGCACCCTGTGTTGGAAATATATCTACCAAAGAGTATAGAAAAATTGTAAACCTTGCCATAAAAGCACTAAAAGACAGAAAAATTATGCTTCAAATGCTTGAAGCAAAGATGCAAAATGCTTCTAAAGCCTTAAACTTTGAAGAGGCAGCTTTAATCAGAAACAAAATAACAGCCATAAAGAACTCTCTACATGTAAGTGCGATAGATTTTGCAAAATTAGAAAATCTGGATATTTTTTGCATAATAGCGCAAGAGAGAAGAGCAATAATTATGAAGATGTTTATGAGAAGCGGTAAAATAGTATCCGCAAATCACGATATAGTAAAAAGCCCTCAAGGATTTGATATAGATGAGCTATACAAAAGAGCAATTTTACAATTTTACAGCAACAACTCACCTCTTTTATGTAAACAAATTTTAGTTGCCGATGATTTTAGTAGCACAAAAGAGATAGAAAAATTTTTGCAGAAAAATTTTAATAAAAAAATCAAAATCACATCTCCAAAAATCGGAGATAAAGCTAATCTGATCAAAATATCCAAGAAAAATGCCCTTCACCTGCTCTCTTTAGAGTCAAATAAAGAGGAGATATACGATAGCTTGCAAACTCTTTTTGAACTATCAAAAGTACCTTACAGAATAGAAGTTTTTGATAATTCTCATCTAGGAGGAGTAGCCACAGTAGGTGCGATGGTCGTATGGGAGAAGAGATGGAAAAAGAGTGAATATAAAAGATATAATCTTCACTCAAAAGATGAATACTCACAAATGAAAGAACTCCTAAGCAGAAGGATCAAATCATTTGATACAAATCCAAAACCTGACTTATGGATACTTGATGGTGGCTCTACACTCTTAAAACTTGCAAATACCCTCCTTGAAGAGGAAAATATAGAACTAGATGTTCTAGCAATCTCAAAAGAGAAACTAGATGAAAAATCGGTAAGATCAAAAGGTAGAGCAAGAGATATAATCCACTCAAATCTTCAAGGCTTTCATTTGGATACAAACGACAAAAGGCTACTGTTCCTTCAAAGAATGAGGGATGAAGCACATAGATTTGCCATATCATTTCACAAAAGCAAAAAAGTAAAAATAGACCTAAGCGATAATCTAACTAAAATAGACGGAATCGGAAATGCTACGATAAAAAAATTATTAGCATATTTTGGAACATTTGATGCCATTTACAATGCGAGCTTAGAGGATTTAAGCATAGTTTTAAACAAAAATTTAGCCAAAAAAATCTACAAACTGAATTTAAAAGGACACCTCTAATAACCCTATGCACTGATAAAAGCATAGTATAGGGTGAGATTTTATAAGAGAAATTTGAAGTACTAGCCAAAGCTAATTCAAAAATTTATTTTGTAAAAGATTGCCCTATAATAGACTTCCATTTGGGCTTTGTGAGGTTTCTTACATACTTTGCTAGACTTTCTTGAATTAGCTAAGGCTAGTACTGCAAAAGTCTGCCTTGTCTGCAAAAAACCTCATAAAGCTATCAGTGCATAGGGTTATTAGAGGTATCCTTAAGCTGTAATTAGATAGAATTTGTGCTAGTTAGTGCGTTAAGTAACTGATTTTGCGCACTTTTTCTCGAAAAGTCCTGCTTTTCGTAGCTTTAAGGGGTTGTAGGGGCTTTGGTTCCTGTCACTATAGCGAGTTTTGCTAATTATAGTGCATAAGGTCACTCAA
>JALUMZ010000216.1 GCA_027055635.1 Campylobacteraceae bacterium | reverse complement strand
TGCAAAAAGATTAAACGATAGAGCTATATACATATATAGGCACAATAAAATATTTAAAAAAGGTTATTTTTATGATATATATGTTGATGGAGTAAAAACATACCGACAAAATAGAGAGATTTTTTCTATAAAAGATGCCTCAAAGCTTGATAGAGTCCAAAATATAAAAAGATATTATCTGCATTATAAAAAAGGTATGGATTTATCCAAAAAAATTTATCAAAATGAAGTTTTGTATAAATTGAACGGAGTTTATAGGAAAAGATATTTGCATTATGATAGAGACAAAAAGATAAGACTCTACAATAAAATTAAGAGATTTTATTTAAAAGATGATACAAAAATAACTATAAAAAAAGCTAGAATAGTATGGTATAAAAATGAGCCGGAAATTGTGATATATTATAAGCATCAAATAAAAGGATATTGAAATGCTAGATACCGTTATGATGATAGCATTTGTTTTATTTATGATTTTTTTGATAAGGGGTTTTATGCTCCAATCTTCCCAAAAACATAGAGATAAAATAAATAAAGATAAAAGCTAAATTTTGATAAAATTCAAAAAATTTTAAAAGGTCATTTGATGTTTAAACCGTTACTGATAGAGGTCGGTGTAGAAGAGTTACCGGCTATCCCTTTTTTAAAAGAGTTACCCAATATTGAAAAAAAATGGAGTAAAGTTTTAGAGGATAACTCTTTGCTTTGTGAATTTGATTTTTACTATACTCCAAGGCGTATGGTTTTATGGCATAGAGAGTTCCCTTTAAAGCAGCCTGATTCTCTCCAAGAGCTTTACGGCGCACCGTTAAGTATAGCCTTTAAAGATGGTAAACCTACCAATGCGGCACTATCTTTTGCTAAAAAATGCGGTGTTAGCGTAGAAGAACTTGATAAATCACAAAAAAACGGTAAAGAAGTACTTTACTATAAAAAAGAGATAAAGGGTAAACCCTCAAGTGAGCTTTTAAAAGATATGCTAAAAAATTTTTTAGCATCACTTAACTTTGGCAAGTCAATGAGATGGGGAAGCTTGGAAGAGAGTTTTATAAGACCTATTAGGTGGATAGGTGTAATGCTTGGAGAGCAAACAGTAGAGTTTGAGCTTTACGGAGTCAAATCATCACGTATCTCTTATCCTCATAGATCTGTATCTTATGATCCCTTTAGCTATGATTTTGCCGGCGGATATTTTTGTAAGCTTGATAAAAATGGTGTTATTTTATATCAAAATGAGAGAAAGAAAAAAATCTTAGAAGAGTTTAAAAAGATCGAAGAAAAAAATGGCATAGATATAGAGATAGATAGTGATCTTTTAAATGAAGTCATTGCGATTACAGAGTATCCTACCGCACTTTTGGGAAGTTTTGATGAAGAGTTTTTAAGACTTCCAAGTGAAGTTATCATAACTTCTATGAAAGAGCATCAAAGGTACTTTCCTGTTTTTAAAGATGGCAAATTGACCAACCATTTTATAGTGGTATCAAATGCTATTACGGATGATTATTCGCTTATCATTAAAGGAAATGAGAAAGTTTTAAGAGCAAGACTTAGTGATGCTATCTTTTTTTATGATAATGATCTAAAAAATGGACTTAATTTTGAAGGCTTAAAAGATATAGTCTATATGCAAGGCTTAGGTTCAATTTATGATAAAGAACTTAGAGAAAAAGAGATAGCTTTATATCTTTGTGATATGTACGGCTTAAATGAAAAAGAGCTTATCTCAAGAGCCGTAATGCTTTCAAAGGCTGATTTGCTTAGTGAAATGGTATATGAATTTACCGAGCTTCAAGGTATCATGGGATACTATTATGCTAAGGCGATGGGTGAAGATATAAGAGTTTGCCAAGCGATAAAAGAGCAGTATTTACCAAGCGGTGAGGATTCGCCTTTGCCTAGTTCAGTTTTTAGCTCTATTGTTGCTTTATCCAATAAGTTAGATACTATTTTAGCTCTTTTTG
>JALUMZ010000215.1 GCA_027055635.1 Campylobacteraceae bacterium | reverse complement strand
CATTTTTTAGTCGATAGTAATTGGAATAAAACTATCGAGATAAAAACACCTCTTACCCAAGCTCAAATATCAGCAAAGAAAACCAAAACACAAAAAAGCGATAACAGTGATATGAATGATGACAATCTTTTTGCTGATGACACTCCAGTGCTAGGTGATGATGCTTCTGGCGATAATGTGGATGTGAGTACAAATGTGAAGATCGATACGATTTTTGGAGGGTATGTTCCTATAATTGGAACGATACTATCAACTTTGATAGCGATGGCTTTTTCTATCCCGATCGCTATGGGAATAGCAGTTTTTTTAGCAGAAATCGCTCCAGATTTTCTCATAAAGCCTGTTGGAACGGCTATAGAGCTGCTAGCTGCAATCCCAAGTATCATTTATGGGATGTGGGGACTCTTCTATTTTGCTCCAATAGTGCAAAATATTTTTGGCGGTTCACAAATGTCTCTTTTGACTGCTGGTTTAGTGCTTGGAATCATGATACTTCCTTTTATGGCTGCTATCACACGAGATGCTATGAATACAACGCCTGATGTGCTTAAGGAGTCTGCTTATGCTATGGGGGCTACAAAGTTTGAAGTTGTTAAAGATGTTATCTTCCCTTATGCAAAAGTGGGGATTATAGGCTCAGTGATACTCTCACTTGGGCGAGCACTAGGTGAAACTATGGCAGTTGCATTTTTAATCGGAAGCGTATTTAAAGTGCCGGGCAGTTTAACTAGTCCAACTATATCTATACCGGTTGTTTTGGCAAACAACTTTGGAGAAGCAAGCGGTGATATGATGAGTTCGCTCTTCTATCTTGCTTTTGTGTTGTTTGTATTTAGTTTTATCATTATCGGCAGTGCTAAGTTTTATTTTTTGAGGGGTAGAAGATGAATAGTACAGAAAGAAGAAGACTGCTTACGAACAAGATAGTGCTCGCTTTATCGACCATATCTGCACTTTTGGGTTTGGTATTTCTTTTTTGGATACTCATCACTCTGTTTTTAAAAGGCGTAAGTGCACTTGATTTTTCACTTTTTACAAAAGATTTGGTTGACGGTGGTCTTAGAAACTTGATATTTGGTCAATTTATGATGGCACTGATGGCTACAATCATAGGAGTTCCTCTTGGGATGTTAGCCGGCATCTACTTAAGAGAGTATGGAAACGGGAAGTATGCAAATATAATCAGAGATTTGAGTGATATCATGATGAGTGCTCCATCTATCGTCATAGGTGCATTTGTGTTTGCAGTTTTTGTGGCCCCGTTTGGTGGCATAAATGGCTGGGCAGGATCTATCGCACTCGCTATTATGCTCATACCGATAGTTGTAAGTACAACTGACAATATGCTCTCACTAGTGCCCAAAGAGCTTAGAGAAGCCGGTATCGCACTTGGCGGGAGTAAGCATAAGGTGATTTTGCAAATAATTTTAAAAGCTGCAAAAATTGGATTGATGACAGGCATACTTCTAGCTTTTGCTAGGGTTATAGGGGAGACTGCACCTCTGCTTTTTACAAGCGGAACGAACAGCTTTTGGTCAACCGACTTGGGCAATGCTTTTCCTTCTTTAACGGTCAGTATCTATGATCTTGCCAATTTTCCAACAGATAAGGCAAGAGATTTGGCATGGGCAGCATCATTTTTACTTACAGTTATAGTTCTTGTTATAAATTTGACAGGAAGATTCATCATAAGAGATAAAGGATAGATAGATGGCAAAAGAGTTGATAATGGATATAAAAGATTTTTCTTTTAAATACGCAGGAGCACCCAAACCATCTTTGGCGAATATAAATATGCCTGTATATAAAAATAAAATTACAGCTATGATAGGACCTAGCGGGTGTGGAAAATCTACACTTTTAAGATCTATGAACAGGATACATGATCTATATCCAAATAATGAATACACAGGGGAGATAAATCTTTTAAACATACAAAGTGATGAGTTTGAAAATATACTTGATATAAAAAAAGAGAATGACTTTATAAGACTCAGACAAAGAGTTGGTATGATTTTTCAGAAACCAACACCATTCCCTATGAGTATATATGACAATGTCGCATATGGCTTGAGATTAGATGGTGTAAAAAACAAAAATATCTTGGATGAAAAAGTAGAAACTGCACTAAGGGGTGCAGCTATTTGGGATGAGTGCAAAGATAGACTCAAAGAGAGTGCTATGGGCATGAGTGGTGGACAACAGCAAAGATTGTGTATAGCAAGAGCTGTTGCGCTAAAGCCTGAGGTTATACTTTTTGATGAGCCTACAAGTGCACTTGATCCGATATCTACCAAAGCGATAGAAGAGTTGATAAGTGAATTAAAAAAAGACATATCAATAGTTATAGTGACACATAATATGCAGCAAGCAAGCCGTTTAAGTGACTATACTGCTTTTATGTATATCGGAGAGTTGATAGAGTATAATAAAACAGAGAAGATTTTTCTAAATCCAAAAGAGAAATTGACAGAAGATTATATAACAGGGAGATTTGGCTAATGTTAAAGAATTATAAAGAGATACTAGATAAATCAAGAAATAGAGTTTTAGATTTTGCAACTAAGATTTTAGAAGCCTGCGATTTGACTGTGCTTGCTTTTGAAGACTCAGATATACAAAAAGCAAATGATGCTAGAGTCATGCTTAAAAACGCTCACTCAATAAATAGTAAAATAGATAATGAAATCATAAAAACTTTAGCACTTTTTTCACCCGAAGCAAGAGACCTTAGAGTGGTAATTGCCCACTTGAAGATTGCTAGTGAATTGACAAGAATTAGTGACTATATAAGAAGTTGTGCAAAAAGTATAAAGATGCAAATAAGCGGTGAGTTTGATTTGAGCAGTTTAAAAGATGATACTTTTGCATATATGGCAAGCACAAAAAAATCACTCTCTTCAGCTATAGAATCTATAAAAACAAATTCTGAAGTAAAGCTAGAAGAGTTATATAGAGCTGTAAATGTTGAAGAGTCGAAGTGTGATGATATCCACTCAATTTTAGAACATAATATAATTCAGCAAATATGTCTTACTCCCGAGATGGCAAAAGATTTTGTAATTTTTTTAAAGAGCATGAGAAAACTAGAGCGTATAAGTGATAGGAGTTTAAATATAGTAAAACTCTCATTTTATGCACAAAAAGGCGGAAAACTAAAGCTTTAAGGTTTGTATTGTGGGTGCATTGATAGTTATCATAGAAGATGAAGAAGATTTGCTTGAACTTTTGGAATATCAGCTTACCAAAGAGGGTTATGAGGTGGTTGGTTTCTTATCTACAAAAAAAGTTGAAGATTTTTTAGAACAAGAAGAACCTGATTTGCTTATAGTCGATAGAAATTTACCAGGCATCGAGGGGAGTGAATTTATAGGTGATATGAGAAAAAAAGGTTATGATGCTCCAGTTATATTTGTGAGTGCAAAAAACAGTGATAAAAATATAGAAGAGGGTTTTTTAAGAGGTGGGGATGATTATGTAACAAAACCTTATAATTTCAGTGAACTTCTACTTAGAATAAAAGCAATATTGAGACGCACCAAGGAAGCAAAAAGCGGAAAACTTACATGTAGAGATATTTTGTTAAATTTAGATACAAGAGAGGCTTTTTTAAATGACCAAAAGATTAAACTCAGTAAATTAGAATTTAATCTTTTGGCATATTTTATGAAACATAAAAATATAGTTCTAAGCAGAGATGATTTGCTGGAAAATGTTTGGAGGGACAAAGATTTTAAAAAAGACAAGACAGTAAATGTGACTGTAAACAGACTCAAAAAAAGAATTGATTTAAATCAAAAAGATAGCTATATTGCTTCTATAAGAGGTGTAGGATATAAATTTTGTTAAAATTAAATCGATTGTATTTTCGTAATTTTTTTCTTCTGTTTTTTACAACAGCCGTTATAATCTCTATATCAGGATACTATTTACTTAGCAAGATAGAGATAAGAAATCACAAAACTATGCTTGAAAATATGATAAAACAGTTTGAAATCACCTATAAATATACTCCGAATATAAATTCTGTGATTAAAAAAATCCATCAAAATACAAATATCAGAATCACCATCATAGATTTTAATGGTACAGTAAAGCATGAAAGCAATAGAGATGAAAAGGGTATGGATAACCATATCAATAGACCTGAAATAAAAGTCTCAACCCATCAAATATTTGCTTCAAGTATAAGACACTCAAATACTCTTGATAAGGATCTACTCTATGTTGCAAAAAAAGGTAAAGAGTTCTATATCAGGATGGCTTATCCTCTAAAAAGCATAAAAGAAAAATTTTTAAAATTTTGGATTTATGCTATTATGATGTTTTCGTTTGCCATGTTGATTGCTTTTTGGATAGCTTTGAAGATAAGCAGAAAAGTGGCTGATGATTTAGACGATATAAATGAAGGCTTAACAGGAATAATAGATAAAAAATATAACATGATATTTGATAATGCAAAGTGTTGTTTAGAGTTTAATACTATAAGCAAGAAGATAAATTTAGTATCAAAAAAATTAAAGAAAAGAGAGCAGCAAAAGAGCAAATTTACTCGAAAATTAAAAGAGCTAAACAAACAGCAAAGTGATATCATCTCCGCTATCAGTCATGAGTTTAAAAATCCGATTACAGCCATCATGGGATATACTCAGAGTGTGAGAGAAGATGAAAAACTAAGCAAAGATATAAAAGATAAATTTTTAGATAAAGTGATGAAAAACGCCAAGAAAATTTCATATATGATAGATAGGCTCTCTATGGCTATAAAATTGGAAAATGACTCGTTTGTGCCTAATTTCTCTGTTTTTGATTTGGCAAGTGTTGTAAATGATGCAAAAGATATACTTTTGCAAAAATATAAAGACAGAAATATCATAGTTGATGTTAAAAGTGTAAAAATTAAAGCAGATGCAGTTATGTTTGAAAATCTTTTGATAAATTTAATAGAAAATGCTTTGAAATATTCTGAAGATGATATATTGGTAGTGTTAAAAGATGATACTTTAAAAGTTAAAGACAAAGGTATAGGTGTTAACGAAGAGGATATACAAAATTTAACTAAAAGATTTTTCAGAGTAGAAAAACTCAGTTGGGATAACTCCATAGGAGTAGGGCTATACTTGGTGAAATATATCTTGAAATTTCATAATACTACTCTACATGTAGAGAGTGAGCCCGGCGCAGGTTCAACCTTCTCTTTTAGTGTAAAAAATTTATTTGTAGATATATAAAAATATCAATAAGTATGGTATAAAAACAAATGAAGATATAAAAACCAAAGATGTAACTATCTTTGGTTTGCAGTCAAATATACTTGACAAGCTTATGTTGGTAATTGCCAAGGGTACTATTAGTTCTAGTAATAGGGAGTTTAATTCTACACCCTTTAGGTGAAAAAAGTATAGGACACACAGAGAAATTAAAGGTACTAATAAAAATTTTAGAGATAACACGCTGCCTAGAAGTTTCATATCTACTTCTCTTATCTTTGTCTCTTTTAAAAATACCCCAAAGATTATAAGTTGTATGACAATTGCTCCATAAGCTCCCATTTCAAGGGTTTTAAACAAAGACATGTTTATGGTTATGTCTAAAGTATTAAATAAAATAGCAACAATAGAAGCCCAGACAATGGGCATTTTAAAAACATTTATGAAAGATTTTTTTATACTGTATCTGCCTCTTGAGTATATATAAACACCGATTGTATATACAAATACCATGCTTGTTGTATTTATAAGGCTAGTGTATATGACAGATGAATTTGAAAAAAGAGTAATTCCGAGTGGAATACCGATACTGCCGGTGATACCTGTGACACTTGCCATAGAGACGATAGATACATCTTTGGGATCACTAAAAACTCTTTTTGCTATAAGTGTGGTTAGTGTCAAAGCAATGAGACAAATAACTAGATATAGAAGTGGAATTTTAAATGTCCCAATATCAATCTTTTGTGTCAAGAGACCCCAAAATGCCAATATGGGTAGTAAGAAATAGACATTTAGCTTAACTATGCCTTTTTCATTAAGCTCTTCTTTTAAAATATATTTTGCCGTGTAACCAATAAAAACAAATATATATATTGAAATGATAGAAATCAAATTATCCATAAAAATTATCAGCCTTTGGAACATAAATTGCTTTGTATAGTATCATAATACATATAAAAGGAAAATGATGAAACTAATCATCGTATCTATTTTACTGCTCCTAAATGTATCTTATCTTCAAGCTGAAAAGATTAAAGATATAGCCAATATCATAGGTGTTAGAGATAATAAACTCATAGGATATGGCTTAGTTGTCGGTCTGAATGGCACAGGAGATGGTTCTTCATCAAAGTTTACTTTGCAATCTTTGTCAAATCTGCTACAAACTGTTAATGTAAAGATAAAACCAGCAGACATAAAATCAAAAAATATAGCAGCAGTTATAGTAACAGCGACACTTCCTCCATTTGCTAGACAAGGAGATAAACTCGATGTTGTCATATCTTCTATTGGAGATGCAAAGTCACTAGAGGGCGGTACTCTTCTTATGACGGCCTTAAAAGGAGTGGATGGCAAGATATATGCGCTATCTCAAGGCTCTATCACTATTGGTGGGATGAATGGAAAAGGTGGTGGACAGCTAAATCACTCCACAAATGGAAGTATATTTGATGGAGCATTGGTTGAGAGAGATGTTGCATATGATATTTATAATCAAAAATTTGCAAATCTGAGTTTAAAGAGATCAGATTTTAATACAGCCATAAATATACAAAAAGCATTAAACTCTTTTTTTGATGCAAAAGTTGCAATAGCCTTAGACCCAAGAACAATAAAGCTTCAAAAAGTCCAAGATATGTCAATGGTTGAATTTTTAGCAAAAGTACAAAATATAAGTGTGGATTATAAAAAAGAGGAGAAAATAGTGATTGATGAGAGAACAGGGACAGTTGTGAGCGGTATAAATATACATGTAAGCCCTGTTGTGATTACCCATGGCGATATAACTATCAAGATTGAACCAAGAAAAACTATCTCTAGTGACAAAACAGAGGTAAATATGGGTGATGGTGTAAATATAGCGGTAAATAAAAATCAACTAAATATGGATAATAATGAGATAACGGTAGCAAATATCACAAGAGCTCTACATAAACTAGGAGCAAAACCCAAGGATATAATCTCTATTATAGAGAATATCAAAAGAGCAGGTGCAATAAATGCAAAATTGGAGATAATTTAATGACAAGTAGTATAGATAACCAAATAGCACTCTCTTATGCAAATAGTATGAAAGTGCCATCAAATTTAAGCAATGCAAATGATACAAAATTAAAAGAGACAACAGACAAATTTGAAGCATTTTTTATCAAAAAAATACTAGATGTTTCATTGAAAAATGAAAACACTCTTTTTCAAAAAGATGCAGGAGACAAGATATATAACTCCATGTACAATGATGCTATAAGCAATGCAATGGGTGGAAAATTTGGATTTAGTCAAATGCTGTTTGATTTTTTAAAAGACAGAGGTTAAAGTTTTACCATTTTTTGTCGATGTAGTTTGTAAGAATAAAAAATGCTTATCTTAAGCAATTATAAAGGCTATGAAATGGTTTCAAATGTTGGAGCAAGAAGCTCGGCATACTTACAAAATATGCAAGATGCCAAAGAGAAAAAAGGCATAGAGCCTGTTAAAAAAAGTAAAGAGTTAGATAAAGTTGAGACTATAAAAGAGCAATTAAAGAGTGGTACTTATAAGTTAAATATCAAAGAAACCGCTCAATCTATTTTGGACGAACTTATCTAACCCTTGCAGAAAAAGGGAACAAAATGTTACTACACTATCTTAAGAGCTCTATCGAGGATGTAGAGAGCTTAATCGGCTTGACACAAAAAGATATAGAAGATATAAAAAAAGCAAATCATGAGCTAGTTTTTGAGCGAACAAAGATAAAAAATGATCTCCTTAAGTCTTTTGAAAATAAAAAATCACTTTTAGATAATGAGTTGATAAAACT
>JALUMZ010000214.1 GCA_027055635.1 Campylobacteraceae bacterium | reverse complement strand
TCTATCAAATCTTTAGAAAATATTTTAAAGCCTTTTAAGGAAAATCTTGATTCATTCAAACAGAAGGTTGAATACTCTCAAGAACACAGCACTAAAAAATTTGCCGAATTATCAAAAGAGATAGAACAGATTACAAAAATGAGTATAGATATTGGAAATGAGGCTAAAAATTTAACTCAAGCACTAAAAGGAAAAAAACAGACTCAAGGCAGATGGGGTGAGATGATTTTAGAGAGTGTGTTAGAATTTTCAGGACTTATCAAGGGCAAACATTATGAGACACAAGAGAGCTACCGAGATGAGAGTGGCGACATAAAAAGACCAGATGTGATAGTCAAACTTCCCCAAGAGAGAAATATCATAATAGATTCAAAAGTATCACTTAATGACTATGACAGATACATTAAAGCCAACAGTGATGAACAAAGGCAGATAGCAGCAAAAGCAGTAGTAAATGCTTTTAAAAACCATATAAATACACTTGATTCCAAAGATTATTCAAAATACAAAACAGGAACACTTCAATATATATTTATGTTTGTGCCGATAGAAGGAGCCTTTGCTCTAGCGATACAAGAGGATCAAAGCCTGTATGAATATGCTCTAAATAAGCATATCGCCATAGTAAATCCATCTACGCTAACAGTCTCTTTGAGGACAATATACCTATATTGGCAAAGTGAACAATCAACATCAAATGCCATAAAAATGTTTGATACAGCTGGTAAACTATACGATAAGATGGTTATTTTTGCAGAAAGCTTCAATAAAATAGGAAACCAAATTCAAACCGTAAGCAATAGTTATGAGAGTGCAAAAATACAACTTGCAACAGGAAATGGAAATCTAATGAAAAAGATGGAAGATTTAAAGGTTTTGGGTGCTAGAACAACAAAGTCTCTAAAAAATAGTAAGATTAACTATAGTGATTTTGATGATGAGGAATTACATGTAGAGATTATCGATAAAATAAGTTGATTTAATTAAGTATTAAATCAACTTTAGATAAAATCTTCAAAAATATATTTAAAGGAAAAGTGTAATGAATGAAGTTTTTACATTTTTGGGTATTGCAAGTCATAATCACAGTTATCTGTTTATCTCACATATCTTGTTAGCAGCCATATTGGCTTTTAGTGTCGCAAAGTTGGCTACTAAATCTATGCAATTAGTTCCAAAAGGCTGTCAAAATGTGATGGAATCATTTTTGGATGGTGTGATTTTCATGGGAAAAGATGTTATAGGTGAAAAATTAGCAAGAAAATATCTTCCATTGGTTGCTACTCTTGGTCTTCTTATCTTCTTTGCAAATATTATGGAGATTATTCCTGGATTTGAGCCACCATCAGGCAATATAAACATGACTCTTCCTTTGGCTTTGATAGTGTTTTTGTA
Source organism: Campylobacteraceae bacterium (assembly GCA_027055635.1). Taxonomy (GTDB): domain Bacteria; phylum Campylobacterota; class Campylobacteria; order Campylobacterales; family Sulfurospirillaceae; genus JAADIZ01. The sequence continues at coordinate 6,638 of JALUMZ010000214.1, read as the reverse complement.
TTATAATTTTGAAGGTATCAGAGTTAATGGCTTCTTTAAATATTTTGGTCACTTTATGGGACCATTAAAAATCCTAGCTCCTTTGATGTTTCCTATCGAGATAGTATCTCATCTATCAAGAATCATATCTTTATCATTTCGATTGTTTGGAAATATAAAAGGTGATGATCTTTTTGTCGCAGTTTTACTTATGCTGGCCCCTTGGGTTGCTCCACTTCCCGGTTTTGCATTGATGACTTTTTCTGCAATGCTTCAAACATTTATCTTTATGATTTTGACCTATGTTTATCTTGCTGGCGCAGTTTTAATAAGCGAAGAGCACTAAGATAATTGAAAGATAAACATAACTTTTTTGAAAAATTACTAAGCCTACTGCAAGGCGCTTCCTGGGCACTTGTTTTTGTAGGCTTCACTTCATCTTTTATAGCTCTATATCACTCAGGTCTATTTATCGCACTTATTGCTGCTTTTTTAGGTGCATTGGTAGGACTGTTTTTTGTAGTTATTTTTGAGATAGCTCAGATACAAATAGATAAACTAAAAGAGTTAAAAAAGCATACCAAACTACTTGAACAACTTTTAGAGAAAAGTCGTAAGGACAGTTAAAAGAAATAAATGATAAAATAAGACAATTAATAGGCTTTTTTGAAGCTAGATATAAAGGTTTTATAGATGTTTGAAGTTATCATTGGTTTAGAGGTTCATGTTCAGTTAAATACAAAAACAAAGATATTTTGCTCTTGTCCTACCAGTTTTGGTGATGAACCAAATACAAATGTATGTCCGGTTTGTTTGGCACTGCCTGGAGCTTTACCTGTACTAAATATTGAAGCAGTGAAAAAAGCCATAGCATTTGGTACTGCTATAAATGCAAAAGTTCATAAAAAATCAATATTTAATAGAAAAAATTATTTTTATCCTGATTTGCCAAAAGGATATCAGATTAGTCAGTTTGAGATTCCTATTGTGGAGGGTGGTGAAGTAGTCATAGATTTTGATGACGGTAGTACCAAGAGAATCGGTGTAACTAGGGCACATCTAGAAGAGGATGCAGGAAAAAATATACATCAAGGTCTCTTTAGTCATGTTGACTTAAATCGTGCTGGTACTCCTCTGCTTGAAATTGTGAGTGAGCCTGACATGAGAAGTGGGGATGAAGCCATAAGATATCTAAAAAAACTTCATGCAATAGTAAGGTATTTAAATATCAGTGATGCAAATATGCAAGAGGGTAGCTTTAGATGTGATGTAAATATCTCTATTCGCCCAAAAGGGGAGGATAAACTATATACAAGAGCGGAGATAAAAAACCTAAACTCCTTTAAGTTTATACAAAAAGCGATAGAATTTGAGATACAGAGGCAAACAGATGCATGGGAAGATGGTAACTATGAAACAGAAGTGGTACAAGAGACAAGGCTTTTTGATACAGAAAAAGGGGTAACAAAAAGCATGAGAGGCAAAGAGGATAGTGCAGAGTATAGATACTTTCCTGATCCAGATCTCTTGCCTGTTGTAATTCCTGATGAGATGATGGAGGAGTGCAAAAAGATACCAGAACTTCCAGACGCTAAAAGGACAAGACTCATCAAAGAGTGCGGTATAAAAGAGTATGATGCATCAGTTATCACCAGTACGGTTGAAATGGCTAGATTTTTTGAAGATATGATCAAAGAGGGTGCGGGAGCAAAATTAAGCACTATATGGCTTACAGGCGAGCTTCAAGCAAGACTTAAAGAGGGTGTGACTCTCTTAACATCTCCTGTTGATTCTAAAAAATTAGCAACTCTTGTTAAAAGGATAGAGGACTCCACTATAAGTGCAAAGGCGGCCAAAGATGTGCTTGATTATCTTATGAAAAATAGTCTAAGTGTTGATGAGGCGATAGAAAAGTTAGGATTAAAACAGGTAAGCGATGATGGTGCGATACAAGCCATGATAGATGACATAATCTCTTCAAATAGTGATAAAGTCGAGCAATACAAAAATGGAAAAGAGAAACTTTTTGGCTTCTTCGTAGGACAGGTTATGAAAGCGAGTCGTGGCAAGGCAAATCCTGCAAAAGTTAATGAACTTTTGAAAAAACAGTTGAGTTAAATACTTATGTTGGCTAGGTTAATTGTCTCTTTTGCATATTTTTTAGAGTCATCCAAAAGGTACAAAAGGGTAAAAACCGCCATATATAATTTACTAGAAAATCCTAGGTCAAAGATTAAGCCATATTTTGATATTTTTATCATATTTTTAGTACTTCTAACAGTATCTATACTTATATATGACATAGAACATCATCTGCCTTATCATTTTGAAGTGATGGAAAATATAGCGGTTTCTGTTTTTATATTTGAATGGATTGGTAGATTTTGGATAAGTGCAAATTTGAGGCTTAGAATCATCAAATATCATGAGAGAAAATTAGAGTTAGAGGAAAAACCAAAACTCTCAACTATTTTAAAGATAATTTTTCAACAAAAATTACAATATATATTTTCCCCCATGTCAATAATTGATCTATTGGCAATTTTACCTACATATAGACCTCTTAGAATTTTAAGAATATTTTTAATATTTAGACTTTTTAAGATATTTAGATACACAAAGAGTTTAAACTCTTTTTTTAAAGTTATTAAAGACAAGAAGTTTGAGCTAAATTTTCTTCTTCTTTTAGGCCTGTTTGCTGTATTTATGTCATCTACTATCATGTATGTTTTTGAGGGCGGTGGAGAAAATCCAAAAATTCACTCTTTTTTAGATACGATATATTGGTCTGTTATAACAATTACAACTGTGGGGTATGGTGATATAACCCCTGTAACCCTAACAGGCAAAGTTATAACGGTTTTTCTAGTTGGTGGCGGTTTTCTCATCCTTGTTCTATCAACTTCAGTTGTAACAAACGCACTTTCTGAAAAGATGTCTGTTGTCAGAGAAGGTAAAGTTTTATCGCAAATTGGCAAAATGACAAATTTAATTGTTATTTTTGGTTTTGGTAGGATGGGACAGATATTAGCTGCTCAATTAAAAAAGGGGCACAAAAAATTTATAGTAGTTGACATATCAGATGAAAATCTTGAAAAAGCAAAAGAGTTTGACTACCTTTATATGCATGCAGATGCTTCTAGTTACGATACTGTAAATAACATAGTTTTTAAAAATGATGTAAAAAAAGTTGTACTAACAACGAATAATGATGCACTAAATCTATCTATTCTCTTAAGTATAAAGGCAAAAACAGATAAAATAGGCATTATTGCTAGAGCAAATAGTTATGAAAATATCAAAAAATTTCATATAGCAAAAGCTGATCATGTAATTTTTCCATATCAAACGGTTGCTGAAGTAGCAGTTGAATACATAGGAAATTCTGTTAAATTTGATGCGATTGATAATATACTCGTACAAAAGGAGTCTATAACAATAGATGAGATTGATATTTTGGAGGGTAGTGACTATATAGGAAAAACTATAACCCAAATAGGATTAGATAAATTAGGTGTTACTATCATAGCTATTTTAAAAGAGAGTGGTAAAGAGAAGTTTGTTTTCAATCCCCACCATCATGAATACAGATTTCAAAAAGATGATTCTATAGTATTAATTGGTGAGGAAAAAGATATATTTAAAATAAAAGATGAAGTGGCAAGGCAATTATTATGAGAAAAATTGTTCTCTTTGGTTACTCAAAGACTGGTCGAGAAATAGCAAAATTACTTTTAAACGATGAATACGAAGTGACAATAATCGATGAAAATCCACTGCTGGTTGCTCTTGCAAACGAAGAGGGTTTTTTTGCAAGACATACATCTTTTAAAGATGATAAAATTTTAATAGAGGTTGGTATTGGCAATGGTGCAGAAGTTCTTTTTTGTGTCAGTGATGATGATAGTCTCAACCTTTTTGTTACACTATCAGCTAGAAATATCGATAAAAATCTAAAAATTTTAACAAAAATTTTGAAAAAAGAAGATGAAAAGAAGATGATTTTAGCCGGAGCAAATCGTACCATCAGCCCTTATGATGTTGGTGCTGCCAAGGCTTATAGAATCATACAAAAACCAAAAGTATCCAAAGTATTAAACCAGCTTTCAGCCTTAAAAAACAAAATATCTATATCAGAAATAGAGATACCCAAAGGATCTGCTTGGGATGGCGTATATTTGAACGATATAGACATAAAACAAGATATAAATCTTATTTTTTTAGGCATGTTAGATAAAGACTTGGGCGAAAAATTTATCTTTTTTGCAAAAGGGATAAATCATAAACTAGATGCCGGAGATATCATAGTTGTTTTAGGAAGTAAAAAAGATATAGGGCTTCTTGAGGATAAATTATGGAAATAGCAGTAGTTGGCGCAGGGAAATGGGGAACTGCTCTTAAGTTTGCAATTTCTAAGAAATCCACATGCCTGATCACATCAAGACATAAAAGAGATATTGAAAATTTTGTCTCTTTAAGTGAAGCACTAAAATGTAACTATCTAGTCTTTGCAATTCCTGCCCAAGAGATCAATTGTTGGCTGGATAAATATTTTACTTTTAGCGGGCAAAAAATTTTAGTTGCTGCAAAAGGGATTGAAAAAAGGAGTGGTAAATTTCTAAATGAGATTTTTTCACACTATATTCCAGAGGAAAATCTTGCTTTTCTATCAGGTCCATCTTTTGCGAGCGAAGTTATGAAATCCTTGCCAACAGCAATTGTTATTAACTCTAAAAATGAAAAGTTGTCAGAAGATTTTTCAAGATTTTTTCCTGATTTTATAAAAACATACATTAGTGATGATGTTGTAGGTGCAGAAATTTGTGGTGCATATAAAAATGTACTGGCTATTGCTAGTGGTATTTGCACAGGACTCAATCTTGGAAATAATGCTAGAGCTAGTTTGATGGCAAGAGGATTGATAGAGATGAGCAGATTTGGTGCTCATTTTGGAGCTAGAGAAGAGACTTTTTTAGGACTTAGCGGGGCTGGCGATCTATTTTTAACCGCTTCTAGTGAATTATCTAGAAACTTTAGAGTCGGGTTAGCTCTGGCAAGAGGTGAAGAGATAGATAAAATTCTTGAAGAGTTAGGTGAAGTAGCGGAAGGAGTTTTTACAACCGATGCGATTTTGACATTGAGTATCAAAGAAGATATATATACGCCAATTGCCAGTGAGGTTAAAAAAGTTCTTCACGGAAAAAATCCAAGATTAAGCTTAAAAGATTTATTAAGGTAAGAGATGAGATTAGTTAAAAATGCAATGATTATTAATGGCGATAATTTTATAAAAAAGGATGTACTGTTTGATAAAAATAGGATCTTAAAAATCGAAGATAGCATTAAAGTTCTTGAAGAATATAGAGTTTATGATGCAAAGGGATGCTATTTACTTCCGGGATTGGTTGATTTAAATGTGAAACTTGCAAACAGTGTTTTAAGTAAAACAAATCTTGATAAACTCTCCAAAAGTGCAAAAAAAGGGGCTGTAACAACCGTAGTTATCCTTTCAGACTTTACACCTAGATTAGATAGTTCTACTCTTCTTGATTTTTTGAAAAGTACATTTGATGAGTCTATAATAGATCTAAAAGTAACGGCACCGTTAACAAATGAAGAAAATGACAAATTAAACAATATAGCAACTCTGATCAACAATGGAGCAGCTGCTATATGGGCTAACTCAGATATAAATTCAAACTTACTAAAAAGAGGTATGCAATATGCACAGATGAAAAACAGACCTCTTTTTTGTTTCTGTTATGATCCTAACCTAGATGATTTAGGTCTCGTAAATGAGGGGGATATATCTTCCAAGTTGGGTCTCTCAGGCATATCAAAATTTTCAGAAAGTTCAGATGTTGCAAAAGTTGCTGAATTGTCATTTGAGATGGATTGTACAGTTGTATTTCAAACGGTATCAACCAAAAGATCATTAGATATCATAAATAATATAAAAAAATATTCTAAAAATATATACAGTGAAGTGAGTATCCATCATCTTATCAAGAATGATACAAGTTGTGATGGTTTTAATACTTATGCAAAAATTTTACCTCCTCTAAGAGACGAAAGTGAGAGAAAAAAACTGCTACAAGAACTAATATCTGGAAATATAGATATTCTTACATCTTTTCATTCCCCAAAATCAGTTTTGTATAAAGATGTAGCTTTTTGGGATGCTCATTTTGGTATAGGAGCAATCGAAGAATTTTTCAAACTTGCCTATACTTTTTTAGTAAAAAAAGAGAATTTTTCTCTAGCTTCACTGATGAATGTTTGCTCTTTGAATCCATCTAAAATTTTAAATTTAAAACACAAAGGTAAGATTGAAGTTGGATATGATTCAGATATGTTTATTTTTGATCCAAACCATAAAACTGTAGTAAAAAATCCAACATCTATATATAATAATGAAACTCTATATGGAGATATTAAAGAAGTTTTTATATCTAAAAAGAGTTAATCATAATATATTTTTGAAAGATATAAGCCTTGAGGCGGAGCTAATGTAGTATTTACTTTTTCTTTAAGATTTAGTTGTTTTATCAACTCTTCCTTGGTTATTTTTTCTTTTTGCATATCAAATAAAAATCCGCACTGGTTAGGTACTTACTTTAAACAAAATAAGATAGAAGTCTTATGAAAAGAGTTTAGAA
>JALUMZ010000213.1 GCA_027055635.1 Campylobacteraceae bacterium | reverse complement strand
CTCTTTCTGTATCAAATATCCTGTATCCCAAATCATATCTTCTTTTTTCATTTTGTATAAAATTATCCAATAAAATTATCCAGCTTTGGAGCTCAAACTCTTCTAAATCATCTGTACAGTTACTTAGTAACTCCTTAGTAATATCCCTCTTTATCTTTTTTTCATCATCAAATACAAATCCCTTTGAAAATACTTTTTCAAGAGTTTTATGGAGATTTAATCCCACGGAAGTATTTGATTTGGTGATTATATTTTTTGGTTCTTGGATTTTTTCGATATATTTAAAATAGAATTTTCTTTTACATGTAAGAAGGGTATTTAATTTAGTGGCACTTAGAGTGTGTTTGGTCAGATCATAACTTATACCCTCTATATTTTTAATTTTGGGTATGAATTTTTCTCTCTTGCTAAAGAGTATATGGTTATAATTTTTCACAGCAGTTTTATCGCCATAAGAAAATCCTAACTCGTCTAAAAAACGAGATGGCATGGTTGTCTCATTTTGTACTGATGATATGGCAAGTTTTTTTGCATTTTTAAAGAGTTGATAGTAGTAGTATTTTTGTAAATTTTCTCTATCTTTTTTTGTAGGTATTTTTGCGCTCTTTCTGATTTTAGTATTTAAAAAGAGATCTTTTTGACTTCTTTTTGGTACAAAATCATCACTAAAATCTGGTACTATTACACCCTCAAAACTACAGCCTCTAGTCTCTAGCAGACCCATAACCGTAATCATACCGCCTCTTACATCATCCCTGCTTTTTTGCTTTAATCTTTTTAGAAAGAGTCTAAAACTCTGCTCTAGTGTTAAAGAATCAAGTTTTGATAGAAAATTATAAAAGCGAAAAATCTCCTCTTTTATTGTCTCCTCTTTACTCTCCTTTTCATCTAAAATAAAGACTGATTTGATTATGTCTAGGGTAGATTTGGCATCCAATTTTGTTTTAAAATTTATCTTTATCTGTTGTAATAAAGCTGTTGGTATTTCAAGCTTTTCTACTCTGGTTTTGTGTTCATCTTTATTTGAATTTAAATATAGCTCAATAGCTTCAATTCTCTTATATAGATATGTGCCATCAAGAGAAAAACCCATAGCGAAATTTAGGTTTTTTTGCATATCAAACTCTTTTAAAAAGCCTACTAAACTTTCATCTGGTAAAACAACAACGATATTTTGAGGTTCTATACCACTCTTTACAAATTCATTTATAGCATAAAATATATATCCTATTTGTGAAATTCTTGTATTAAATGTCTCTACTTTAGCTATTAATTTTGAGTTTGGAATTGGTAGTTTTGATATAACTTTTTTATTAGACAGATCAAGCTTATAATTAAAGTTACTCTCCAATTCAAAGCCTATATCTTCAAGCGTATCTTTTGTTTTTTTATTGTACTTGTTTAACTCTACACTTATATAAAAAGGTATAATTTTTGAACATTTTTCAAAAATACTTATCTCAAATCTGTTTAAGAAACCATCTACTTGAAGTTCTACTTGCTCAATACTCAAAAGATAGTCGCTATTTATCTCATATAGAGAATTTAGGTTGACTTTATCTACGAAACCATTTCTATCCAATAGATCTATATATCTTTTTTGTAAAATCTTAAGTGCATCAAGATGTTCATCAAAGAGAGCATAAGTATCAAACTCTCTTAAATCATCTATCTCTATCCCCTCGCTTGCCAACTCATCAAAGAGTTTAAATATAAATGTGGAGTGATTTAGAAATGTTATAAATTCAGAATCGAATTGCAGATTAGAAAATTTATCAAATTTAGAAGCTTTTTCTAAAAGTAAAACTCTGTTATCTTCATCTATAAAGACTCTGTTTTTAGTTAAAATGGCTTTTGATTCAAACTCTGCTATGGTTATAGCTTTTGGTAGTAGAGTATTTTTATCTGCAAAACTGTTATAAAACTCTCTTACACCCCTATTGGTTGAAAATACTCTTATCATTAGTTATCTATTTTCTTGTTGCAT
>JALUMZ010000212.1 GCA_027055635.1 Campylobacteraceae bacterium | reverse complement strand
ATAAATTTTTTGAAATTATTTACAATTTTAAAACTATCTTTTAAAAGATCTAACTCTAATTTGTTTAGTTTATTTATATGGATTATATTGCTATTGGATTTTTTATTAGTTCCTAATTCGTTCAACCTCTCTTTTAGCCTTAAGTTTATAAATGTATCAAAGGATTCTATCAGCTCACTTGCAAATCTCTCTTTAAATATACCTAGTTTTGTAAGTTCATTTATTCTGTCTATTGTGTTTGTTTTTGTGATTTCATTTTCAAGAGATAAACTTCTTATTCCTTGCACTATCGGAAAAATTCCACCTTTTTTTATATCTAGTTGATTGTGATCTGTTTTGAGGTTTGAAAAGAGTCCAATGGGCGTTTCAAACAGCAAAGATGCTTTTGCAAAATTTGCCATTATGATATCTTTGCCTCGAATATTCTTAAAAATTTCCTTTTTTAAATTTTCTAGCAGCTGACAATTTCCTGCCACACAGACCGAGTCAAAAAAGATGGCAAAATGCATATAGTCATCTCCGCTAGGGGCTTCTAGCCACCTTTGTATCTCCAAAAGGAACTCTCTCTCTTTTTTTCTCCAATATGGATTTGATACCATTATATCTCCATCACATTTTGGAAATCCAAAATCAAGAAGAGTTTTATTAAGTTTTAGCATATATGGTTCAAACTCTTTTTTATCTTCAAAATTATCAATAATAAGTGAGTTGTCTTGATCGGTTTTTAATATCTGCTCCTTTCTGCCTTCACTGCCCATAACTAAAAAAGCAGCTTTGTTTAGCAGATTTTTTGGCATTATCATCTCATAAAGTTTTTCATAGACTTTTTCATTTAACTCTGAAATAAGTTGCGATATATACTCGACTTTTGTACCTTTTACATGTAGTTTTTTGATGATGTTTATAAAATCCAAGCTAGCATATTTTAACTCTTCTATATTTTTAGCCTTTTTAATTTGCACAGAAACCAAATGTGAGTGATTTGCAAAATAACTCAAGAGATCTAATTGTTCAAGTATTCCAAATATCTTATCATCTTTTTTTACTATTAATCTTTTTATAGAGTTCTTTGTCATCGACAGTAGGGCATTAGATAGATAATCATCATGTTCTATCGTGATAACAGGATGAATTGCTATAGGACCTATGGGAGCAAATTTATCATAATTATTAAAAAGAACATATTTTCTAATAGTGCTATCTGTTGCTATTCCATACTCATAATTTGATCCATTTTTGACAATAATACACTTATTTTTTGAAGTAACCATTTTTTTTAGAGCAGTCATAATAGGAGTACCTGCATCTACTATACATGGTGAATGTATATAAGTATCACATACTCTAGCAATCATAAAGCTTGATAACTCACCACTATACTCTTTTTGTTTGGCAGATTGGATTTTATCTGCTAAATCCTGTATAAAAAATTTTTTAAAATTACTATTTTCATCCAATAAAGATTTAAATATTTTTTTATCTAGTTCAAAACAGATAAGCTCCTCTAAAACCTTAAATTCATCTTCTGTTTTATTATATATCAATGAATCTGTATCAAAGATATTTGAATCTGAATATACTTTAACAAGTTCATTATTATGATATTCACCAACTTCACCTTTGACTACAATATATAAAAAATTTGGTAATTTTTCACTAGAAATAAGGAGTTCATCTTTTTTATAATAAGCAATATTTAAGGCATTTAGAGCTCTATCTAGCTCCTTTATGTTAAGCATTTCAAAAGGATGTATTGAAGTTAAAAAGGTTTTTTGGTCATGTAGGCTCATAGCTTACCTCGCATAGAAAATTTGGTTGGTACAATTGTACCAACCAATATATTTTAATGTGTTGAAGCGCTTCCTGCACCTCTTGGAACTCTGATTCTCTCTACCAGCTCTTGAATGTGTTTAGGAGGTGGTGGAGTGATCGAACTTACAATGATAGCAACTACAAAGTGAAGTATCATACCAATTGTTCCGATTCCTGTTGGAGCAATACCCCAGAGATAATCTGCTTTATCTCCACCCATAAATACAAAGTAAACTATATATCCAAAAGTGAAAACCAAGCCGGCAAGCATACCCGCAATCGCCCCTTCCTTATTCATTCTTTTGTAAAAAATTCCTAATATTATAGCAGGAAAAAAGGATGCAGCCGCCAATCCAAAGGCAAATGCAACGACCTGTGCTACGAAACCAGGAGGATTTATGCCAAGATAACCGGCAACAATGATGGCAACAATAGCCGCTAGACGAGCCGCCATTAGTTCAGCACGCTCACTGAGTTTGGATCTCCCAGTTGCTGGATCTTTCATCAGTACCTGACCAAGTAGGTCATGTGAGATAGCAGTTGAGATAGCAAGTAGAAGTCCAGCAGCAGTTGAAAGAGCAGCAGCTAGTCCACCGGCTGCAATTATTGCGATTACCCAGTTTGGGAGTCCTGCAATTTCAGGGTTTGCAAGAACGATGATATCTCTATCTAGATAAACCTCGTTTTCTATTTTTCCATCAGCCCTCATTTGCTCAGAGCTTTTACTGACTCCGTTTGCAGGATTTGATGTCAATCTCTCTCCGCTAGCTCCTCTCTTGCCATCAAAATGAGGTTTTCCTTTTTTGCCCTCAAATGCCTTCCCTGCGGCTATTTGTATTTTTCCGTCACCATTTCTATCATTCCAGCCTATAAGCCCAGAATCTTCCCAAGTCTTAAACCATGAACCTCTATTTATAGAGCCATCACTGTTTTTTACTTCATTTTTAACAAATTTTGCATAATCAACATTTTGTAGATTTTTGATTAGATTCAGCCTTGCAAATGCTGCAACGGCAGGAATCTGAGTATATAAAATGGCGATAAAAACCAAAGCCCAACCAGCACTTATTCTAGCACCTTTTACAGTAGGAGTAGTAAAAAATCTTACTATTACATGTGGAAGTCCTGCAGTTCCTAGCATAAGAGCCGTTGTAAGCATAAAGACATTCCATGTACCGCCATGACTTACCGTATAGGCAGCAAAGCCTAAATCGGTCATAGAGGTATCTAGTGCATGCAGAAGATAGGTTCCGCTGTCTATCATTTTTACCCCATCGTCAAAAGCAAATGGTATCTTTCCGCCAAGTCCAATTTGCGGTAAGAATGTATCTGTAACCTGAAGTGAAAGGAAAATAGCTGGGACCGTAAAAGCAAAAATCATAACACAGTATTGAGCAACTTGAGTATATGTTATACCCTTCATTCCTCCAAGAACCGCATATATAAACACTATAAACATTCCTATATAAACACCCATATTTACATCAACTTGTAAAAATCTTGAAAATACGATACCGACACCCCTCATCTGACCGGCAACATATGTAAATGAGATAAAAACAACACATATAACCGCAACTGCACGAGCAAAATCAGAGTAGTATCGATCACCAATAAAATCAGGAACTGTAAACTTTCCAAATTTTCTTAGATATGGAGCCAAAAGCATAGCTAAAAGAACATATCCTCCAGTCCAACCCATAAGATATGCACCACCATCACTTCCTTTTAGCGAAACGATACCGGCTAATGATATAAATGAAGCCGCACTCATCCAATCAGCTCCGGTTGCCATACCATTTAGTACGGGGTGAACACCACCACCTGCTATATAAAACTCTTTAGTTGACCCAGCTTTTGCCCATATTGCAATCCCAATATATAGTGCAAAAGAGAGTCCGACAAATAGATAAATTAAACTTTGTAATTCCATATTATCATCCTTTCTTATTCGTGTACATCGTATTTTTCTTCAATTCTTTCCATCATTTTTGCATATACAAAAATAAGAATTACAAATACATATATTGAGCCTTGCTGAGCAAACCAAAATCCTAATTTAAATCCACCAAATGTTATGGCATTTAACTCATCTATAAAGATGATGCCACATCCATAAGAGACTACAAACCATATTACTAATAGTTTTAGAATAGTAGTTATATTCTCTTTCCAGTATGCCTGTGCCGCATTGTCATCCATCGTTTCTCCTTTTTATTTAACTGTCATCTTTTTTAGGAAGTAAATTCCTAAAAAATTCACGCTCTACTGAAGCACAACCTTGCGGTCGTATGCTTTGATTTTTTACAGAAGTAAATTCCTAAAAAATTCACACTCTACTAAAGCTTCGCCTTTTGGCGAGAATCTTTGTCTCTTGACATTGATGACCTTGGCATTATGTTATTTGATTAAAATAGCATTATCGTAGCAAGATGATTATTATGTAAAAATTATGTATAAATGTGTGTAAAAAGGAAACACACAACATGTAAGAAGTCTATAGAAGAAGAAAAAATATATGGTTAGTAAGAGAAGGACGGCACATAATTTTGAGTAATTATATTTGCCAATGCATTACTAAGTATTGTATATCCTTTTGCATTTGGATGTACTTCGTCAATCTTAAGAGTTGAATCATTCTCTATCTTTTCTAGTGCCTTGTCCTCAAGAGGAACACTGTATTCTTGAGCTAACTCATAATAAAAATCTACAGTCTTATATCTTAAATACTCAAGATAAGGCACTCCTATAAGAACAACAAAAACCTTCTCTTTTTGTGCCAACTCTATCATTTTTGCTAAATTAGCTTTTATGTTGCTAAATTTTTTACTTCTTAAGAGGTCATTTCCTCCCTCACAGATTATGAGTATTTGAGGTTTATACTTTTTTAGAAGTTTTGGTAGTCTTTCAAGCCCCTCTTTGGTTGTTTCTCCGTTTAATCCGGCATTTATAACTTCACTTTGCAATAAATTAGAGAGGATAGATGGATAGTTTTTTTCACTATCCACCCTGTATCCATAAGTTATACTATCTCCAAATGCTAAAATTTTTGTATTTATCGGCACAGCCAAACTCCCATCGTATGTCTCGTCGGTAGTATCAAAGTAGTTAAATACAAAAACAGCAACAACAGCCAACAGTAGTAACTTAGTGATACTCATTCTGTTAACTTAATCTGCCAAAGTCACCATCAAATGCAGCTAAAAATAGAGCCGTAAGATCATTTGCGTCTATCTTTTTTGCATTTGTGGGAGTTGATGGGTCATTGTATGCTAACTCCCCTATCTCATTTGCTCGCTCATTTGAGATTTTTACCTCTTTTAGAGTATGTGGAATCTCTAATTTCTCTCTTAAGTCTAATATAAAATCTATAAAACTTTTAGTTGAGGGATTTTGTATATTTAGGTATTCACACAGTTTTGTCATCTTTTGTTCTATGGCAGACTCATTTTGTTTTAGGGCATAAGGCAGTATGATAGAGTTTGCAAGTCCATGAGGCGTATTGAAAAGACCACCTAGTTGATGAGCCAAAGAGTGTACAGAGCCCAAGCCTTTTTGAAAGGCAGTAGCTCCCATCATGGCAGCTACTAACATATAAGCTCTCGCATCTTTATCATGTGGTTTTTCAAAAGCTGTTGGAAGATTCTCTTTGATGAGCTTTATAGCCTCTATCGCTATACCGTCAGCCATAGGATGAAAACCAGGTGCACAGTATGCCTCTATAGCGTGAACAAGTGCATCTATACCGGTCCATGCTGTTATATGTTTTGGTAGATTGTAAGTTAAAACAGGATCTAAAATCACTATGGATGGAAGCATTTTTGGGTGAAAGATGATCTTTTTTGCATGATTTTTACTGTCTGTGATGACAGTAGCTCTTCCAACTTCAGAGCCAGTTCCAGCAGTCGTAGGTATAGCTATAGTTTTTGCTATGCCGTTCTCATTGGCTCTGCTCCAATTATCTCCGACATCTTCAAAATCCCATACACTACGGCTCTGCCCTGACATAAAAGCAATAGTCTTACCGGCATCTAGTGCGCTTCCACCACCAAAAGCTATAACGCCATCACTTGCATTTTGTCTGTAAACTTCTACGCCATTTTGGACATTTATGCCGGTAGGATTTGGCTGAACATCGCTAAAAATAGTATATTGTATCTTATCATCCTCCAAAGCATCGCATAAATCTTTCATAATAGGAAGTTTCACCAAAGCGTCATCTGTGACTATGAGAGGTTTTTTTATATTTAGTTGTTTTAGTGCATCTGCTATATTTTTAACTCTATCAAATCCAAACCATACAGTAGTTGGATAGTTCCAGTTTGTTGAAATTGGTAGCATGGTTACATCTCCTTAAAGTGGATAGATTTTACTTTTGTAACATGGTCAAATCCAAACATGGATAGTGTGACACCTCTACCCGTATCTTTGACTCCTGTCCAAGCAAGTGCAGGATCAAGATAATCACATCTGTTTAGATAGACTGTTCCGGTTTCTATCTTTGCTGAGAGTTCTCTTGCCGCTTCTTTGTCTTTCGACCATATAGAGGCTGTTAGTCCGTATTGGCTGTCATTCATAAGTTTTAGTGCCTCGTCATCGTCTTTTACCTTCATAATGCCGACTACAGGACCAAAACTCTCTTCGCTCATCACGCTCATGGAGTGGTCAACATCAACCAAAACAGTAGGAGCTAGATATGGAGTTCCCTCTTTTGAATTTGGAAAAAGTGATTCATCGACCAGAGATTTTGCACCTTTATCAAGTGCTTCTTTTATTTGTCCTCTGACAAAATCAGCCGCGGTCGTTTTAACCATCGGCCCAAGAGTAGTGCTTTTATCTAAAGGATTGCCTAATTTGTAATCTTTTGTGATTTGCACAAACTTTTGCACAAATTCATCATATAGGCTCTCATGTACATAAATCCTCTCAATTCCGCAACAGGATTGACCGGAGTTGAAAAAGGCTCCATCTACAAGATTCTGCGCACTATAATTCACATCGGCATCACTTCTAACATAAGCTGGGTCTTTTCCGCCCAACTCCAATCCACAAGGGATAAATTTATTGATTATTGCTTTTTGCACCTCATACCCACCTTTTACAGAGCCTGTGAAATAGACCCCATCTACTCTATTATCAGCCATAAATACAGAAGCATCGCTATGCTGTAAGTGCAGATATGAAAAGAGACCATCAGGCAGACCGGCTTCATCAAAAGCCTCTTTGTATCTTGAAGCTACAAGAGGAGTTTGCGTAGAGTGCCTGAGTATGACGGCATTTCCTGCCAAAAGAGCAGGAACTATGACATTTACTGAGGTTAAAAAAGGATAATTCCAAGGACTCAAAACCGCCACAACTCCCAAAGGCTCTTTTAGTATGTATCTCTCAAAACCTTTTTTCTCTTCAGGGTAAAACGGCTTCAATGCCTCTTGAGCTATCTCTTGCATATAACTTGCTCTCTCTTTGACGCCTCTTAACTCCAATATACTGTACGATACGGGTCGCCCCATCTGATATGAAAGCTCTTTTGCTATATCTTCACTTTTGCCAAGTAGAGCATCTAAAAACTTTGTTATATACTCGCTTCTTTTGGATATAGAGGTTTTTGCCCACTCTTTTTGGGCTTCTTTTGCTTTTTTTAATGTCTCGTCTATATCTTTTTGTGTGTGATAATCCTCTTCGAGATATACTGAATTATCTACTGGTGTTATAGTTTTAAATTTCATTTACCATCCTTTATAATAAGCTTCATATATGACTATTTTTTAGAGGACAAATCCTCCTATTAGTCTGAGCCTCACAAAATAGTCATATATGAAGCTTTGAATTTTATATTATTTCAAAATATCTTTCCAGTTGCCAGTCTGTTATCGCTTTTAACTGTTCGCTCTCTTCCCACTCTCTTGTCATGGAGTAGTGATCTACAAAAACATCGCCAAATATCTCTCTAGCAACTTTAGAATCTCTTAATTTCCTAGCCGCCTCGCCTAGAGTGCGAGGAAATGAAAACTCACTTGAAAGCTCTTTTTCATAAGCATTCCCTACTATCGGCTCTGTTGGCTCGATTCTATTTTTTATGCCCCAAATTCCACTTCCAACCGCTGCACTAAGTGCAATGTAAGGGTTGATGTCAGCGGCAGTCACTCTATACTCAACTCTTTGACTCTTTTCATTTCCATTTATAGCTCTTAGTGCACATGTACGGTTATCAACTCCCCATGTAGCTTGAGTCGGAGCCCAAAATCCTGGAATCAATC
>JALUMZ010000211.1 GCA_027055635.1 Campylobacteraceae bacterium | reverse complement strand
AATCACTCACTGTTTGGCAATATACTTTAATTCTAATAACTTATCATATATCTTTGATATAATTTCTCCCGCAGCAGAACCTCCATGTCCCCCATGTTCAACTATAGCTGTTACGACATATTTTGGATTTTTATAAGGACCATAAGTGGTTAGCCATGCATGTGATCTTTTAAAATATTTCAACTCATTTTCTTTCATTCTCTTCTTTTCCCCTTGAGGAATACCAACCACTTGAGCAGTACCGGTCTTTCCTGCTATATCTACTTTGGTATGCGTATGATAGGTAGCTGTACCATGAGCCGCATGTGTAACCTCTCTCATGTATTTTCTTATGTATCTTAGATAAATTTTATCTTTTTTAGAAAATATAGTATTATCTACACCATAATCAACATTTAAGCCATCTACACTCTGTATGAAATGAGGTGTTACTCCATATCCTGTTGCCAATAAGGCTGTATATCTTGCAATTTGCATAGGCGTTACAAGAAAATAACCCTGTCCAATTGATGTGATGAGTGTCTCCCCTCTATACCAAGACTCTCCATATTTACGCATCTTCCACTCTCTTCCAGGTACGGTTCCAATGAATTCCCCTGGCAGGTCAACACCTGTTTTCTTTCCAAAACCTAATTTTCTAAGAACAGGGGAGATTTTATCTATACCCACTCTTAAACTTCCATCATAAAAGTAAACATCACAACTCTCTCTGATAGCTTTTTCCATATCTACTTTTCCATGACCATCTTTTTTCCAACACCTGAATTTTCTTTTTCCAAGTTCTATGCTGCCGGTATCAAAAAAAGTGGTTCTCCTGCTTATAAGACCTGATTTTAAAAATGAGAGAGCTACCCCCATCTTGATGGTTGAACCTGGTGGATAGAGTCCCTTTGTAAGCTTATTTGTAAAAGGATGATTAAAATCACTTGAGAGAATTTTCCACTCTTCTTGAGTAATTCCATTTACAAAACCATTCAAATCATACTCAGGAAAACTCCCCGCAGCCAACACTTTACCATTTTTTGCGTTCATCACTATAATAGCACCACTTTTGCCTTCAAAAAGCTTTGATATATATTTTTGAAGTCTTATATCTATAGTCAGTTTTATATCTTTACTTGTAGGCAATTTTTTATTAACAACTTCTATTTCCCTGTTAAAAGCTGTTACTTTTGTTTTTTTAACTCCCTTTTCGCCCTCTAACACTCTATTGTAATATTTTTCTATACCTGTTTTACCTATATATTCAGTCAACTTTGCCATTTCATCTTTTTGCATCTCTTTTTGGTTTGATTTACCAACATACCCTATCAGATGTGAAGCTAAAATACTATTTGGATAATACCTTTTTGATGAAATCTTAATTTTTAGATTTTTGTGCAAAGATATAGAAACAAACTTTTTTATTATTTCATCATATGATATAAAATCTATCACCCTTACAAATTGATGAGCATAAGGAGAGTCTTGTTTTAAATATTTTTTTTCAAGTTTGGAGTATAGAAAATCTGGAAATAGAGAATTTAAAAATCTTAATTCAATCTCTAATTTTTTTCTATTTTTCTTGGTACTTAATCCCGGTTTAATACTGATGGAAAAACCTAACTTATTTACAGCTAAAGGCTCTCCTCTCCTGTCATATATAGAACCTCGCAATGGAGCTAAATCTTCAGTTTTTAGAGCATTTTGTTTTGCTAAGCCCTCATAATATATATTTGATTTTATACTTATATAATAAACTCTTGCGAGTAGCACTATCCAGATAGTCAAAAAAATACCAAGTGCTATTTTAATTTTCAAATATCTCTCCTGAGAAAAAGTACAGCAATTATATAATCAAAAGCTATATAATATAGATACTCTAGACTAAAGTTTGGAAACTGTTGATTTAACACATACGCTAAAAGTATATTAATAAAAAAATCTCCTACATAAGCTATAACAATATATACAAAAATAATACAGTTTTTACACTTAAAATAGTTTCTGATTTT
>JALUMZ010000210.1 GCA_027055635.1 Campylobacteraceae bacterium | reverse complement strand
TTTTGTTCATCTCCTTTTTTTAGTACAACACTAAATGTTCCGCTTTTTCTCCTAAAGGCTCTATCTTTTATCTCAACTTTTTGAATGCTATAAGAGGAGAGGTTAGGCATGAGAGATGATGGAGACAATATGTCTATTTTATTTAACTTTATGCTTTTAAATCTCTCTTTGAATTTCTCTTTTATCACCTGCTTTATCTTTTTTATATCTATCGGCAGTTTGCAGTTTCTAAAAACAACAATTCCACCCGATATATCAGTTATATTTATATCATTTTTTTTAAATGCAGATACTATTTTCAAAGAAGAGATTGAGTATTTTGCTCTATTTTTTGGCAAAGTCAAGATGAAAAAATTATCTTTTTTATTTTTTGTAAACAGAGATGAGGTTATATTTTGTATGTTGTCAACACAGTAGCTTTTTTTTATGTAAAATTTATCAACTGCGACAATATGAGTAAATAAGAGTAAAAAAAGTAAAATGGAGCGGGAAACGAGGTTCGAACTCGCGACCCCGACCTTGGCAAGGTCGTGCTCTACCGCTGAGCTATTCCCGCTTGAAGATTGAAATCTTATCAAAAAATTCCTTTAAAAATTATTAGGCTTATCTCTTCATCTTGTGGAATAAAATCTCTATCTTCAGGTATCACAAAGAGTGCATTGCTTTGCACCATAGGTGTAATCATGCCAGAGCCATATCTGTTGTTTCCTGTAACATAAAATTTGCCCTCCATGAAACTTCCTAAGACCAAGTTTGTTCTGTTTGCTTTTAGTTTTAACTCTTCTGCCATTTTTGCTTTTAGAGTTGCGTGCTTATACTCTTTGTTGCCTTGTAGTTTTTTAGCCAGAGGTATTAATAACAAAAAAGCATTTACATAAGCAGCTAGAGGATTTCCGGGCATAGAGGCAACTATGGTATCTTGCATCTTGCCTATCATAGTTGGGCGACCAGGCTTAATATTTATACCATGAAAAAGTGCTTTTAAGCCGTTGTGTAGGAGCGCTTCTTCAACAAAATCAGCCTCACCCATGCTTATCCCCCCTGTTGTCACAAGCAAATCATATTTTTTCATTTTAGAAAAGTAGAGTTTGCTTTGTTCTAAATTGTCAGGAATAACACCACAATAATCAGCCTCAAAGCTAAACTCTTTAAGGAGAGCTACCAAGGATGTGGAATTGACATTGTATATCTGATCGTCATTTGCACTCTCCCATGGCTCTTTTAATTCGTTTCCTGTTGAAAATATGCCTATTGTGATCTTTTTATAGACTTGTATCTGTGAAATGCCTTGAGATGCCAACATCGCCAATACGGAAGAGTTTATCAACATACCTTCTTTAAAAAGCGTTTCTCCTGTTGCTATCTCCTCTCCTCTTACTCTAAAAGCATTACCCTTTTTTATATTTTTTGGGATCTGCACAAAACCATCTTCTAAAAGTGTCGCATCTTCAAAGGCTACGATAGTATCCACATCCTTTGGGATCTTAGCTCCGGTCATTATCTTAAAACATTCGTCTTTTTTCAACTTTGTCTCTACGCTATCACCAGCAAATATAGTCTCCCTTATATGCAGTTTCTTACCGCAATCGCTATGTTTTATGGCATATCCGTCTAGTGCTGAGTTATTAAAAGCCGGTAAATCTTTTAGACATACTATATCTTGAGCAAGCACTCTGTTTAGAGAGTCCGAGATAGACACCCATTGCTTTAGTGGTTTGTTTGTGATGATATCAAGTGCTAGTTTTTGAGCCTCTTTTAGCGGCATGGATGTTAATTTTTTCATTACTCTTCTAACCTTTCTATATTTGCACCAAGTGCTGAAAATTTTCCCTCTAAGTCTTCATACCCTCTATCTAAATGATAAATCCTATGTATCTTGGTTGTTCCCTCAGCTACAAGTGCTGCTAAAATAAGAGCTGAACTAGCCCTTAAATCTGTTGCCATGACATCAGCCCCAATCAACTTCATATCTCCCTCAACTGTTGCGCTATGACCCTTTAGCTTGATGTTAGCACCCA
>JALUMZ010000209.1 GCA_027055635.1 Campylobacteraceae bacterium | reverse complement strand
GGATATTACTAAGGAGTTATTAAGTAACTGTACAGATGATTTAGAAGAGTTTGAGCTCCAAAGCTGGATAATTTTATTGGATAATTTTATACAAAATGAAAAAAGAAGATATGATTTGGGATACAGGATATTTGATACAGAAAGAGATCTAAATACTAATTTTGAGGACTTCAGTATCCAAGGAAAGATAGATAGACTGGACATAAAAGATGACAAACTATATGTTATCGACTACAAAAGTGGAGACACGGAAAAATTACTTAAGCAAAAAATAGAGAGTATGACAAACTTTCAACTAGAATTTTACTATCTTTTAGCAAGCAAGCTAGGAGATGTGCAAGATGTAGGTTTCTATGATCTTAAAAACGGCAGGCTGGAGTCTGAATCTGCCCTGGATTTAAAAATCAAAAAACTAAAAGAGATTTTAGCTGGACTAAAAGAGCCGATAGTATCATTTGAACTGTGTGAAAAACACAGCAATTGCATATATTGTCCATATAAAGGACTTTGTCTAAGATGATGAAAAATCTAGCCCTAGAAGCAAGTGCAGGAAGCGGAAAGACCTATGCTCTAAGTGTCAGGTATCTCTCCCATCTCTTTTTAGGCTCACTTCCCGAAGAGATTTTGACTCTTACCTTTACAAACAAAGCAGCCCAAGAGATGAAACAGAGAATTTTTGAAACTCTCAAAGAGCTTGAATGCAGAAGCGAACTAGATGATATATGTAAATTGACTCAAAAAAGCAAAGATGAGATACTACTGCAAAAATCAAAAGTTCTAGCAGTTTTTTTAAAAAGTGATCTTAAAATCTCCACAATAGACTCATTTTTTTCATCAATACTAAGAAAATTCTCCTTCAACATCGGCTTGATGCCGGATTTCACACTTGAAGAGAGCATGCTCAATGATGATTTAATACAAAGATTTTTAAAACTCTCTAAAAATGCCAAGTTATACAGATCACTAATTCTCTTCTCTATCAACGAGAAGAGAAAACTAGCAGATATATTTACACTCTTTTCAATGCTTTCTGAAAAGCATAGCGAGTTAAACTTGAAAACATTTGCAAAAAACAGCTCCTTGTTTCCAGATGAAAAGGAGATTTTAAGGATTTTAGAGCAGATAAAAGAGAAGTTTGCAAGAAATGGATTAGGAGAAAGAGCCCTTAAAACTCTTGATATCTCAAGTGTAAAATCACTTTTGGATAAAAAATTTTTAGCCAGAGAAGATTTTGGATACTGGAGCTACAAAAAATACACAGATGATGAGATAGACAGCTACTTAAGAGAGTTAAAAAGAGAACTTTACATATACACAAAAGCGAAAGAGGAGTATCTTTTCTCGCAAATATCGAAACTTTATGAATCATTTGAAAAAGCGATGAAAATAGAATCCAAGATAAGAGCAACACTGAGCTTCTCACAAATGACAAACAGACTTTTTGACATCTTAAATAGTGAACTCCAGAGGGATTTTCTCTATTTCAGACTTGATGGAAGCTTTAAACATCTTCTTATAGATGAATTTCAAGATACAAGCATAGTACAATACAAAATTTTAGAGCCTTTTATGCAAGAGATCGTTGCAGGAGTTGGAACGAAAGAGCAAAGAAGCCTTTTTTTAGTTGGAGATACCAAGCAATCCATATACAGATTTAGAGGAGGAGCAAAAGAGCTGTTTTCGTATGCTAGAAAAACTCTAAATTTAAACAGAGGTGTCTTAGAGACAAATTATAGAAGCTCAAAAAATATAGTAAATTTTGTTAATAAAATATTTGAAAAGCAAATAGAAGGCTATAAAAAGCAGACTCCAAAGAGAGATGCCATTGATGGATATATAAAAGTCTGTATCGATGAGGATATAAGCGAATCTCTACTAGAGTGTGTAAAAGAGCTTCTAAAATTAGGCGTGGCACAAAATGATATAGCTATCTTAACCCACACCAACCAAGAAGCACTTCTAATCAAAGAGTTAATAGAACAGAGCATACAAAGTGCAAAAGTGACAATGGAAGCAACTAGAAGGCTGATAGATATACCTGTTATATCCGCTATTATTGATTTTATTCACTTCCTCTACTTTAAAGATAAACTATATCTTGAAAATTTTACACTCTTAAGTGGTAAAGAGTACGATAAAGACGGCACAGACTTTGATATAAGAGCCGATATCTATAGTTTGGTGACGAAAATCATACACTATTTTGATATATTTGATTTTGAGGATGATCTACTTTTGTTTATAGAAAACTGTAAAAATTTTAGAGATATAGAGGATTTTTTATTTAACTATAAAGATATGTCGGCTAGTTCTATATCCAAAGAGAGTGAAGGTATAAGAGTCTTGACGATACACAAATCAAAAGGCTTGGAGTTTTCAAATGTTTTAGTAGTTGATAGGCTAAAAAGAGCAAGAAGCGGTGGTGGAACTTTTATATTTGAATATGATGATATAAGACTTACAAATCTATTTTTAAAGGTAAAAAGTAGAGAATTTTTTGATGATGAGTATAAAAAAGCAAAACAAAAAGAGAAGATAAAAGAGGATGAAGACAGAGTAAATACACAGTATGTAGCTATGACAAGGGCGGAAAATAACCTTTTTGTTTTTGCCAAAGAGAAGAGTTCGGCATTTGATAATCTTCATTTAGAAAAGATAGAAAAAGGCAATATCCATATAAAGGAATCAGAACAATCTGATAATATAGAGACATTTCAAACTATCATTCCGCAAAATTATGGAGTTCAAAAAAGTCTCAAAACAGAAAATCAAAATGATGAAACTGATGATTTTAGGGCTATAGATTTTGGTTTGGCACTTCACTATATGCTAGAGATGTTAGGAGAATTTGATATAAATTCTATACAAAATGCCTATGAAGCCATGAAAAACAGGTATGGTACTGTTTTAGATAAAAATGATTTAACAGATATTAAAAAAAGAGTGCTAAGATTACTAAAAGATGAGATATTTAGAGCATTACTAGAGGGTGCTAAAATATCCAAAGAACAAGCTATTTTTTATAATTCACAAAGAAAGCAATTGGATTTATTGGCAGAGTTTCAAGATAGAGTAATCGTTATAGACTACAAAAGCTCAGAGACACTACACCCTCTACATGTAAAGCAGATAAGTCTGTACAAAAAAGCACTCCAAAGCATATATAGCGTAGAGTGCGAAGCTTATCTATGCTACTTAAAAAAAGATAAAAATGAGATAATAAAGGTTTAGAAATGAAAAGTGTTTTGATTTTTATAGTGGTTTTGTTATTGGCAATTCAGTTCATACCTGCAAAGATAACAAATCCAAAAAGCGATAAAAGTTTGGAGATAAAAGCCCCTAAAGAGGTGATGAAAATACTCAAAAAGTCATGCTATGACTGCCACTCAAATGAAGTAAAAATCCCATGGTATGCTAGCATAGCACCTGCATCATTTTTTATAAAAAGACATATCGATTTAGGAAGGCAATGGCTAAACTTCTCTATTTGGGAGAGTTACAGCGCCAAAGAGAAAGATAAAAAACTAGGTGAAATCTTCAAATCAGTCTATCATGCTATGCCACTACCTGATTATCTAAAGATGCACAAAGATGCAAAACTTTCACAAAAACAAAAAGATTTGATTAGAGACTGGACGGGTAAGGTGCCATATTAATCCCAAAAACTTATATTTTACTGAAATTCAGCTATATTTAATGATAATTCCACTACAATTTGCCTTTCAAAAACAGATATAAAGGTTTCAAAATGAAAGCTACAAGAGCTATTAAACCTAATGAGGTTAAAAGAGATTGGATTGTTGTGGATGCTGAGGGTAGAAAATTCGGTAGAGTTTTAACTGAAGTTGCGACACTTCTAAGAGGTAAGCATAAGCCTTACTTTACTCCAAATGTTGATTGTGGTGACTTTGTAGTCATCATCAATGCAGAAAAAGTAGAATTTAGCGGCAATAAACTAGATTCAAAGATGTATCATAGACATACAGGATATTTTGGTGGTGTAAAGAGTGATAAACTCGAAGATTTACTAAAAAACAATCCTGCAAAATTGTATAGACTTGGTGTTAGAGGTATGTTGCCAAAAACAAACCTTGCTAAAAATATGATAAAAAAACTAAAAGTATATGCTGGCAGTGAGCATCCTCACACAGCGCAAATAAGCAAAGTGGAGGAGAAATAAGATGGCAAAAGTATATGCAACCGGAAAAAGAAAAACTGCAATCGCGAAAGTATGGGTAGCAGCAGGTAGCGGAAACATAGTAGTAAACGGTATAGATTTTGAAGCTTGGCTTGGTGGTCACGAAACTATCAAAAAAAGAGTTAGACAACCACTAGAACTTACTAAACAACTAGAAAGCCTAGACATAAAAGCTACAACTTTTGGCGGTGGATATTCAGCTCAAGCAGATGCCTTGCGTCATGGCATCTCAAAAGCATTAGCTAGTATGGATAGCGATTTTAGAGCTGTTCTAAAGCCTTATGGACTACTTACAAGAGATTCAAGAATCGTTGAAAGAAAGAAATTTGGTAGAAGAAAAGCGAGAAGAAGCCCACAATTTAGTAAAAGATAATTTTTTACAACAAGGGGAGTTTTTACTCCTCTTAACTACATGTGCAAGAAAGTACTTATCAGCTCCTGCCTTTTGGGTAAAAATGTTAAATATAACGGAAAAAATAACCTTATAGAACAAAATTATTTTATAGAAAAATTAAAATCATCAAACCTCTTAATACCTGTTTGCCCCGAAGTAGATGGGGGCTTACCGATACCAAGAGTTCCTGTAGAAATTCTCAAAGAAAGAGCACTCAATAAGAATGGTGAAGACAAAACCCGCGAATTTAAAAAAGGTGCCAAGATAGCCCTTGAAAATATCTCTCAAAATGACATAAAAATGGCAATTATGAAAAGTAAAAGCCCATCTTGTGGAAGAGATTGGATATATGATGGAAGTTTTACAAAAACCCTCATCCAAGGTGATGGCATAACAATCAAATTTTTAAAACAACAACAAATTCAAATCTTTACAGAAGAAGAGCTTGATGATGCTTATAAATTTTGGAAAGCACTTCAAGTGTTAAATCCTTTAATAAACTCTTCATAGTATAATTGATACAATTAGCCAGGTTACACTAAACCATACAAAAATATTAAATAAGGGCAACTCTAATAGTGAACTAGAGAAAAATTCAACTACAAATACTAAATGGACAAATTTCTAAATAGAAGTAAAGGGAGAGTATGAAATTAAAACAGTTTGCAAAATTTTTATTACTATTTGGGGTATTATATCAGACTTTAATGGCACAAGAGGTTGATAATCTTTTAAATGATATTGAGAAAAAAACAGATTTATCAGAAAAAACAAAGCTAGAAAATAGTGGTATAGCATTTATCTATACAAGAGATGATATAGACAGAATGCAACTTACAAATCTAAAAGATATACTGAAATCAATCTATCCCGTAGGATATACTGAGAACGAATATGGTATAGCAGATCCATTTTTTATGGGCTCAAATCATCCTTTTATGAGCTCTCAAGTAAGAATTTATATAGACAATCAAGAGATCACAACAGGATTGTATGGTTCTGGATTGACAATGTTAGGAAATATGAATATTGATTTTGTTGACCATGTAGAAGTCTATACTCAAAGCCCAACTTATGAGTTTAGCACAGAAGCTACAATCACGCTTATTAAGCTTTACACAAAAAGTGTAGCAAAGGATGAGGGTGGAAAAATAAAACTTTCAAGTGGAAGTTATGACTCATCAGGGCTAAATGGTTATTATGCTTCATATATCAATGATTGGTCATATTTTGTATTTACCAATTTTGATAATGATAAAAGAAAAAGATATGTCAGTCACAATACAGAACTTTCAAGGGACAAAAAGTATAACTTTACCCTAGCAACACTTCATAAAGATAATACAAATATACTTTTAGGCATGTTGAACCAAAAAAACGATGGATTTATTAGCGCAAGCTTAGACGCAACCCCAACACATTCAACCATACAAACAAAATATATCCATATAGGAGTTGATACTAAAATAGATAATTTTACATATCTTTTAACTTTTAGTAATTTTGATATGAATAATGATTTTACCGATGATGTTACCCCGCTACCAATGGCACCATACTATGGAATGTATCCATATAAGTCGGTTGATACAAGTCAAAATTCAAAAGTATTTACAACAGAGATTAAATATAATCTAAATATTAAAAATAATAAAATAATTACAGGTTTAAAATATAGAACAAAACAAAGTAGATGGGATAGAGTAGATGTAAATGGTATCTCACTAATTGGAAATAAACCAAATGACGAAAAGGCGGTACAGAATATCTCTACAATGTATCTTGAAGATCAATTCTCACTTGAAGAAAATTCAATTATAACTGCTGGGGCTGAATATTCTAAAATTACCAATAAATACTCTGTCCAAAATGATAAACTTTTCATGTTTAGATTAGGTCACATACTAACAACTCAAAATACAATATTTAAAACTATCTTTAGTCATTCAGAGGTGCCATTAGAATCATATCTAGTCAATAGTGCTACATACCTTAGTAATCCTTCAAAATCATACAATCCTGAACGGTATGATAGCCTATTGGAAAATATTATTTATCAAAAGGATGCCAATAAATATGAACTTGTTTTGGATTATACAAAAGTTAAAGATGCTTTTTATCCGCTTGATAATGGTAAAATTATAAATTATACCAAAGACCTAAAAATAAGTGGTATAAATGCAAGATGGACACACACTTATAATGATTATGATAAATTTTTTCTTTCTATCGAATACAGAAAGGTAAAAAATCTACCAGTAATTGGAACTTATAAATTTGATACTATTATTGTAAGAAATATCAATACTTATAAAAAATTTGATATTTTTAATGAAATTAAATACGATAGAGATAATATAAATAAAAAAGATTTTTATGATTATAGCGCAGGAGTTAAATATCACTACAATAGAGATACTACAATAAATCTAAAAGGGACAAATCTTTTAGATAAGGCAAAAACTACAACTTACTACAGAAGAAATCCTTTAACTTTTCAACAAGAACAACCTTTAGAAATTTCTCCGATAGATAGAAAAGTTATGCTAAGCATTGAGTGGGTATTTTGAGATGAAAAAAGTATTGTTTATGTTAGTAGTATTTACTACAATAGTTAATGCCAGCAATCCTACATTAAAACTTTATGAGAAGATTTTTAGCTCTATATTTCAAACATCGGTAATTGATGTTTATGTTGATGATGAAACAAGAGATATTATAAAAGATAGTTCTATATTTCATATCGTAGATTATTGTTATGATGATACAGTTGTTTTAGTTGGGAATTTTAAAAATGAACCTAAATATTGTCAAAAAAATCTACTATTTGCTACAAATTATAGAAGTTTTCGCCATAACAATAATGCCTTTGGTGCATATTATTGGAAAAAAGGTCGTCCACAGCTTATCTTTAGAGAAAGTGTATTAGATAGATTTAATCTTAAGTTACCAACAAGCTTAAAGAAATATGAGAGGGGCAATAGATGATAAAAGGTAAAAACATCATTGGATATATTTTTACTTTTTTTGCCTTTGTGGTGTTGTTTGCTAGTATCTATATTTATAATCAATTCCAACAAACATCTCAAGACATTCAAGAGTTAAATATGCAATCAAATATATCATATATAGATGATATTGCAAATAATATTACCTATTTAGTTAATGAAAAAACTCCAAATGGAATATATAATACTCTTATAAATAATCCAAAGCTCATAAAAGAGCTAGAGGAGTTTTTAGAGCTATTTGTGACTAATAGATATCGATATGTATATATAGTAAGAAAAAAACCAAATAGTCAAAAATTTGAATTTTTACTAGATGGATCTAAAAATGGAGATGATAAAAGTGAATTTTTAGAACCTTTTGAACCAAACAGTAAACAACTTTGGATTGATGTTTATAAAACAAAAAAAGATATATATTTTCGAGACAAAAAGATAAAATCGTTATGGCTTACATATTTGAAACCAATTATAAAAGATGGAAAAGTTGAAGCAATTTTAGCAATAGATTTTTCTACAAAAGAACAGCAATTTATCGAAATATCATTAAACAAGC
>JALUMZ010000208.1 GCA_027055635.1 Campylobacteraceae bacterium | reverse complement strand
TTCTAATCCTTTGAGAGATAGATTTGGGATGAGTTTTAGAATGCAATTTTATACACATGAAGAACTTGCACGTATTGTTGAACAAGCATCAAATAAACTTGATAAAGAGATTGTTGTGCAGGCATCGATTGAAATCAGTAAACGAAGTCGAGGAACTCCTCGTATAGCCTTACGTTTACTCCGTCGCGTTAGAGATTTTGCAGATGTGGCAGAGGAGTCGCAGATCAACCATACAAGAACAAAATATGCTCTTGATGAGCTAGGAATCAACTCTTTTGGTTTTGATGAAATGGATTTACGTCTTTTAAAACTTTTGGCACATGCAAAAGGTCGAGCAATGGGGTTGAGTTCTATTGCAGCATCACTAAGTGAAGATGAGGGAACAGTCGAAGATGTACTAGAGCCTTATTTAATGGCAAATGGCTACTTGGAGCGAACTGCTAAGGGTAGAAGAGCAACACCTAAAACATATGATGTCTTAGGCATAGCACAAATTAATGAAGATGGAACACTATTTTAATGAAACCACAATATTTTACAGCTATACTTTTTGGCACAGCACTTTATTGGATGTATTTTTTATATGCACCTTTTATACTTTTAATTACTATAGCTGCATTGTTGGCAATTTCGACTGTGAGTATTCAAACTTATTTTGAGTTGCTTTTTAAAAATAAACTTATAGCAACTTTTATCACTAGTTTACTCTTGAGTGTTCTTTTCTTTGCACCACTAGGTTACTTCTTAGCTACTTTAACCATTAAGCTAAATGCCATAGACCCTGAACTTTTAGAAAAAGTGCATGCTTATGTTATCGCTACTATAGAGTCACCACCTGAATATTTACAGTTCTTAAAGCCCTATGTAGAAGATGCAATGAAAGATTTTGATACAAATTATCTCGCTACCAATGCCTTGCAAATCGCAGGTAAGGTAGGTTCCTTTAGTGCAGGGTTCTTGAAAAATGCTTTTCTCATTATTATCTTTTACTTTTTTGTACAGTATAACGGTTCATTTGTCATTGACTTCTTAAAAAGAATTGTGCAAATGTCAGTAGATGAGAGTACGGTACTTGTGAGAGATTTGTCTTCTGTAATGAGTGTTGTTTTTTACTCTATCATCGTGACAGCTATGTTTGAGGGAGTACTTTTTGGTCTTGGTATTTCATATATGGGTTATAATGGAATATTGTTTGGGGTAATGTATGGATTTGCTTCATTAATTCCAGTTGTTGGTGGTGTTGTGATGTGGTTACCATTTATGATTTATGAGTTTTCTGTAGACAATTCATCTAACGCGATTTTTATTGCTGTTTATTCCGTAGTTGTTATTTCTATAGTTGCAGATACATTTATAAAGCCTCTCATCATTAAAGGCATTAACAAAAAGATGCTCAAAGATGACGAAGCCCGTATGAATGAGTTAGTAATATTTTTCGCTATTATCGCAGGACTTACAACTTTTGGATTTTGGGGTATGATACTAGGACCAGCCATTACAGCATTTTTTCTAACGATTTTAAAACTCTTTGAAGACAGAACTAAAGAGTGTGAAACACGAAGTATAAACTAATCTTTGTAAATTTGAGGGTGATCGTTTTTCCAACGCCTATGTAACCAAAACCAAAACTTTGGTTCATCGCTTATGATTTTAGTAAGCCAATCAGCTTGGAGCTGTGTGGCTTTTTGAATGTCTGCTTTTTCATCATCTGTCTTTTCGACTGGTATTTCATCAAAAAGCATTAATGTGTAGTTTTCTTCATCATCAGTTCTAATTGTTACAGGAATAATTGCAGCATTAAACTTTCTAGCGAGATATGCTGGAGTAGTGACTTGTCGGATTGGTTTTCCCATAAACTCAACAACTGTTCCCTCCCTTTCATTGATATTTGTATCAATTAAAAGCCCCGATGCTTTGCCATTTTTGATAAGTTTAATGAGAGGTTTAACGACTTTCTCTTTTTCTAAGTTACTATTACCAAATTTTGCACGTGCTTCAAGTAGCCACCCCTCATAAACACTG
>JALUMZ010000207.1 GCA_027055635.1 Campylobacteraceae bacterium | reverse complement strand
CTGAAAAAAGGTTTTGCACAATCTTACCACTTCTAAGTCCTCTGAGACTATAAGGGGTTATGCAAGAAGTCTAATATAAAATTTGGAGTTGTTTTTATGAAAAAAGGGTTTTCTCTTATCGAACTTATGATTGTTATCATCATACTTGGTCTTTTGGCATCTTTGGTTATGCCAAATCTTTTAGGGCAGAGTGAACAGGCAAAAAGAAAGCTTACTTGTGTGCAAATGCACTCCTTATCTGATGCACTAAAGTCATTTAAACTCTCAAACGGAGTCTATCCAACTACGGGTGAAGGACTTAAGGCTCTCATAACAAATCCAAATCCATCTCTATACACATCTTATCCTGTGGGAGGATTTATAGATAGCAAAAAGGCACCACTCGACCCTTGGAAAAATCCTTATATATATATAAAGACTTCTGACTCTTTTGATATTATCTCTCTTGGAGGAGATAAAAAAGAGGGCGGAAGTGGAAATGACGCAGATATAAAACTCTCTACATGCGAATAAAAGCTTTTAGTTTGATGGAGCTCATAGCAGTTATCATACTGCTAGGCATCCTCTCTGTGATGGTTTTAAGTAGTATTGGCTCGAAAAAAGAGATATTAAAGAGTCCAGATATAAAAGAGTTACCAAAATATATAAAAAAACTAAAACTAAAAGATGATGCGGTTTTCTATATATATGGAGACAAGTGTGAAAATAGTATCTTATTTTGTAAAGACAAAGATTGTGCAAAGAACATAAATGTGCCTTTTAAGAAGAGTTACAAAACACTAAAAGCAGACAGTGAGGGAGTATTAAAGCAAGCAAACTTTTTAGATACTACTCTTTCTAAGAAGAGGCAACATGTTTGTTTTAAATTAAATATTTTAAAAGGAAGATTTAGCGACAAACTTATACTAAGCAGAGGCGATACAAATCTGCTCTTTTTACCAATATATCAAGAGATAAAAGAGTTTAATACTCTAGAGAAAGCTGAAAAAAGATACTTTAATGATAATCTACTTCCAAAGAGTGAAGATGACTACTATAAAAGATAATAGGTCGGCTTATATACTTATGGAGGTGATAGTTAGTATCATGATTTTATCTATAGTAGGCATATCTCTTCTTAAGACAGACTCAAATGAGAAAAAACTCTACAACATAGCTACTTCAAAATTGGAATTTTTACAGTATATTTCAATTCCACTCAACCATCACTCGATAGATATACATGGAAAGGAGTTAGATATGTACACTCTTGTCAAAAGTAACTACAATCTAAAAAACGATACTCTTATCAAAAGATTAAAAAAGATAAAAGTTCACTATGCTCAAAAATACAAATCCATCATAAATATAACTCAAGATAAAAATTCTTTGAATCTTCTTATAGATGAGATAACACTGAGCAACAAAAAGGGTAGATCAAAATTTTTAACGGTAAGGCAATGAGAAAAAAAGGCTTTACTCTTATAGAGATACTTGTTTCAGTTGTACTTCTAGGTTTAATCAGTCTGTTTATAGCCTCTACAATTTTTCAAACCAAAAAAAATAGCAAAATTTTTAAAAAAAAGATTGAAAAGACACAAAAAATAGAGAATTTGACCTCTATACTCTATAGAGATCTCCTGCAATCTTCCGAGCTTAATATCGCTAATTATAAAAACTACTCAATCGTGAGCTTTAGAAGCAAAAATTCAGTCTATGCGATAGATGATCCCTATATACTTTGGCTTGTTTTGAAAAAAGATAATACCCTAGCAAGATTTGAATCCTCAAAACTTATGCAACTGCCTATAAGAGAGGAAGAGAGAAGATATATATTCATGGACACTATGAAAAAATCTTGTCAATTTTTTCAAGTGAAGTTATCTAAAGATAAAAAAAGCATATTGGTTTACATAGACATAAGAAACCACTCTCCTATACTGTTTGAGGTAAAGAAGATATAATAATTATTTATATAAATAATATTAAATATTTGTATAAATAATACCAGATAAAAATTCTCCTTTTTTAATGCTACTTATCGTAACAG
>JALUMZ010000206.1 GCA_027055635.1 Campylobacteraceae bacterium | reverse complement strand
ACTAACTCGATACATTTATAAGAACAATGTAATTGTTTTAAAAAATATGGATGAGGCGGTATGGCTTTTTACTGATTATAGTGAACAGAAAAATATGATGTTTATCTATATGCAATTTACACTTTTAAGTTTAGGATTTATCATTATACTATATAGTTTTTTACTAACAAAAGAGATTATGAATCATCTTAGGGATTTTATAGAT
This sequence comes from Campylobacteraceae bacterium, assembly GCA_027055635.1. GTDB lineage: Bacteria > Campylobacterota > Campylobacteria > Campylobacterales > Sulfurospirillaceae > JAADIZ01. The sequence goes on along the minus strand of JALUMZ010000206.1, from coordinate 8,043 downwards.
AAGGCAAAAATGCTTGCTTCCTCAGATATAAATCAAATAAATACAGAAAACTTTAAACTGAAAGAGACTAACGAGGATGAGCTTAAAGAAGCTTCAACTCATATAAATCTTTTTGTTGAAAAAGTAAATAGTGCTCTTAATCACTCTCAAGATGCTATAGATAAAGCAGAGAAAGCTGTTGAGGAGTTAGAGAGTCTTTCAGATGATGCAAGCAAGGCATTTATATCTTTAGAGTTAAACGAAACAGATAAAAAAGGTTTTGATAAGAAGATAAGTACAACCGAAGACATAGCAATCGAGTCAACCGAAAATCTCATGCATGTGGCAAAAATGCTAGAAAAACTAAAATCAAATTTAAGCACAATCTCCCAAATAGAGCAAGAAAAAAAGTGATAATTTGACTTAAGTCATAGAATTACATTCCCTTTAAATGATACTATTGAGATGATTAAAAATTTCAATAGGAGGTAAGAATGTCGCTTTCAAGAAGAGACTTTTTAAAGTCAACTGCTGCTGCAAGTGCAGCCGCCGCTGTAGGGATCTCTATTCCTGATGATGTGCAAGCTGCTGCTAATGCAACACAGGATAAATGGAGATGGGATAAGGCAGCCTGCCGTTTTTGTGGTACAGGATGCGGAATTATGCTAGCCACAAAAGGCGAAGGTAAAAACAGAAAGATTGTTGCGGTCAAAGGTGATCCGGCAGCCCCGGTAAATAGAGGTCTTAACTGTATTAAAGGTTATTTTAATGCAAAGATTATGTATGGTGCCGATAGATTAACAACACCACTTCTTAGGATGAATGACAAGGGTGAATTTGACAAACATGGAAGATTTGCACCGGTTAGCTGGAAGAGAGCATTTGATGAGATGGAAAGCCATATCAGATATGCTTTGAAGAAAAATGGTCCAGAGGCTGTTGCTGTTTTTGGAAGTGGTCAATACACTATTATGGAAGGTTATGCTGCTCAAAAGATGATGAAGGGTGGCTTTAGAAGTAATGCTATTGATCCAAATGCCAGACACTGTATGGCTAGTGCAGTTGTTGGCTTTTACCAAACTTTCGGAATTGATGAGCCAAGTGGTTGTTATGATGACATAGAGTTAACTGATACAATCATAGCTTGGGGATCAAATATGGCAGAGATGCATCCGATTCTTTGGTCAAGATGTACAGATAGAAAGCTTAGTAATCCAGATCGTGTAAAAGTAGTAAGTATTCAAACTTATACTCATAGAACTTGTGATTTAGCTGATGATACTATTATTTTCAGACCACAAACTGATTTGCTTTTATGGAACTATGTAGCTAGAGAGATAGTATATAATCATCCAGAAGCAATTGATTGGGATTTTATAAAGAAACATATAGTTTTCACGGCAGGTCCGGTAAATATAGGTTATGGTATGAGAAGAGCAGGTGAGCCTTCTTTGAAAGCTGGAAGATATGATGCAAAAGAGATGCAGACTATCAAAAAAGAGATGAGTAAAAAAGTTGGCTCGCGAGAAGCTCCTGCACTTGCACCTTATGGTTACAAAGAGGGTGATGTGATGAAAAATACCGGTGGAACACTAAAACACTGGCATATCAGCTTTGAAGAGTATAAAAAATCACTAGAGCCTTATACACTTGATTATGTAGCAAAAGTTGCAAAAGGTGATCCTGATGAATCACTTGATTCTTATAAAGCAAAATTAAAAAGATTGGCAAGTTACTATGTTGAAAAAGGTAGAAAAGTAGTCAGTTTCTGGACAATGGGCATGAATCAACACACTCGTGGAACTTGGGTAAATACTCTATCTTACAATGCTCACTTTTTAGTTAATAAACAAGCAAAACCGGGAAATGGTGCTTACTCTCTAACAGGTCAGCCAAGTGCTTGTGGAACTGCAAGAGAAGTTGGAACATTCTGTCATAGATTGCCAGCAGACATGATGGTAAAAAGTGCAAAACATAGAAAAATAACAGAAAGTGGATGGCATATTCCACATGGAACTCTAAATCCTGTCGGAAATCAACATATTATAAAAATCCATAGAGATATAGAAGACAGATTTGTAAAATTTGCTTGGGTAAATGTATGTAATGCATACCAAGATAGTGCAAGTGCAAAACACTGGTTAAAAGCAGCTCGTGAAATAGATGACTTTTTCTTGGTAACAAGTGATGGATATCCAGGAATTTCAGCTATGGTTTCAGATTTAGTTCTTCCAAGTGCCATGATATATGAAAAATGGGGAGCTTATGGAAATGCCGAGAGAAGAAGTCAGCACTGGAGACAGCAGGTATTGCCAGTAGGTGATTCTATGAGTGATACTTGGCAATGGGTTGAACTCTCAAAAAGATTTACAGTTGATGATCTATGGGGGCCATATACCCTTAGAAATGGTAAAAAATTAGCTGATGTCAGAGGTGCAGCAAGAGCTATGGGCTATAGTGGAAATAGCACTATGTTTGATGTGCTTTTTGCAAATGACAGAGCAAAAGCTTTTAAAGCAGATAGAGTAAATGATCCAATTCAGCGAGGTTATGATGATTCTGAAGTCTTTGGTGATGAAAGAAATGTAGTAGGAAGTGATGGAAAAGTATTTAAAGGATATGGTTTCTTTATTCATAAGTATCTATGGGAAGAGTATGCTGATTTTGGTAGAGGTCATGGTCATGACTTGGCTCCATTTGATGTATATCATAGAGTTAGAGGTCTAAGATGGCCTGTTGTAAATGGAAAAGAGACTCTGTGGAGATTTAATGGTGAGTATGATCCATATGTTAAGCACTATGCTGGTCCTGATGCAGACTTTGCATTTTATGGTCCATTGGCAAAAAATCTACTTCAAGGAAATCTAAGAGGTCCGGATAAGTCTCTTGGTAAAAAAGCACTTAAAAATAAAGCCAAAATCTTTGCTCGTCCATATATGGATCCACCGGAAATGCCAGATACTGAGTATGATACTTGGTTGTGTACAGGTAGGGTGCTTGAGCATTGGCATAGTGGAACTATGACTATGAGAGTACCTGAGCTTTTCCGTGCTGTGCCAGAAGCTCTTTGTTATATGAATCCAAAAGATGCTGATAAAAAAGGTCTTAAAAGAGGTGAGTTGGCATGGGTAGAGAGTAGAAGAGGAAAAGTAAAAGCAAGGGTTGAGACTAGAGGAAGAAACAGACCACCAAGAGGATTGGTATTTATTCCTTGGTTTGATGAGAAGATTTTGATAAATAAAGTTTGTTTGGACGCTACATGTCCTATGTCAAAACAGACAGATTATAAAAAATGTGCCGTTAAGATTTATAAAGTATAAAAAAGGGTAAATTTTGAATCACAAACAAGATAAGGTGAAGTCATATAGACAGCCATTGAGTAAGAGCAGAAGGGGATTTTTAGGTACAACTAGAAATATCGGTCTAGCAATACTAGGTGGATTGACTTGGAGTGCTTATGTGGATGAAGCAAAAGCAAATAAGCTTTTGCTCAGACCTCCCGGAGCACTTGATGAGAGTGATTTTCTAAAAACATGTATAAAATGTGGTTTATGTGTAGATGCATGTAGAAATAGGGACGGAAATGTCATTTTTGATAATAAAGGTCAAAGAATTGGTACAAAAGATCCTACTCTAAGGCTGGCAGCACCAGGAGACAATAAGCCTCTTGGAACTCCATTTTTTATAGCAAGAGAAAATCCCTGTTTTATGTGTGATGATATACCTTGTGTTCCTGCTTGTCCAAGCGGGGCTCTTGATCTTCTGAGTGTAACAAACAAAAAGACAAAAAAACTAGATGTCAATATGGCAAAGATGGGTTTAGCTGTTGTCCACAAAGAGAGCTGTATTGCCTATTGGGGGCTTCAATGTGATGCCTGTTATAGAGCTTGCCCGCTTTTAGGGAAGGCTCTTACTATAGATATGCAGATGAACAAGCGAACCGGAAAACATGCATTTTTGCTACCGGTTGTACATAGTGATATATGTACAGGTTGTGGACTTTGTGAAAAAGCTTGTGTTGTCGAAAAAGCAGCTATTTTTGTTTTGCCTCGTGAGTTTGCTATGGGAAGGGTTGGTACGCATTATGTAAAAGGTTGGGATAAAAAAGATCAGCAAAGAGTTGGAGAGGCTCAATCTATACATACGGTAACCAAAAGAAGTGAAAAGAGAGCAATAGATAAACTAAACAACTTAGGAGGGCTACTAGATGAATAATGTAAGATTTCTGATAGCAAGAAGAGTTGTTCAGATAACTATCATTTTACTCTATTTTGGAGCCAACTACTATGGATGGAAGATGCTTGCAGGCAACTTAAGTTCCTCATTGATTCTAGGAACTATACCTCTTAGTGATCCTTATGCCGTACTTCAAATGTTTGTAGCAGGTGCTGCAATATCGTCAAATATCCTTATAGGGGCAGTAATTATATTTCTCTTTTATGCGATTTTTGGTGGTAGAGCTTTTTGCTCTTGGGTTTGCCCTGTTAATATAATAACTGATGCGGCAAATTGGACAAGAAGAAAGTTTGGCTTTGATATGGTTGCAAAGAAACAGCCATCAACTAGAAACTTGAGATATTGGGTTTTGCTTATAAGTTTAATTATCTCATTTTTTCTTGGTCTTGCTGCATTTGAGTTCATTTCACCTATATCTATGATACATAGAGGTATCATTTTTGGTATGGGATTTGGCTGGGCTGCTATGGTTATACTATATCTGTTTGACCTTTTTGTTCTCAAAAATGGTTGGTGTGGACACATCTGCCCGCTCGGTGGTTTTTACTCGATAATAGGAAAATTTAGACTATTGAAAGTGAGACATGATAGTGTGGCATGTACGGGATGTATGAAATGCAAAGTTGTATGCCCAGAGTCTCAAGTGCTACATATGATAGATAAAGTTTCCATTCCTGTAACCTCTGGAGAGTGCACAAATTGTGGTAGATGCATAGATGTTTGTGAAGATAATGCCCTTGGGTTCTTTTTAAAAGTAGATAATAACAATAAAAAAGGAGAGATAAATAATGAAAAAAATGAGTAAAATCGCTCTTAGTATCATAACTGTTGGAATTTTTGCAGTGGGATGTGCCGCTACAAATGGAGCAGTCAGTGATGAATCTTTGAGTTTAAGAAAAGCTAATGTACAAAGCGAGAGTGCGGTGACACCACAGAAGATAAGCTATGCTAAGCCGGCACCTGGAGAAGCAAAGAAGATAGAAAGGTCATATGACAATGCTCCTCCTTTGATACCTCACAGTGTTGAAGGATTGGTTCCTATTACTAGAAATAATAATTCATGCTTGGGTTGTCATATGCCAGAAGTTGCACCAAGTGTTCATGCAACCTCAATTCCAAAGTCACACTTTATGAATTTCAGACCAACAGAGATTATCGCAAAGAACGGTAAAGTTATCAAAAAAGGTAAAGTAGTTGCCAAGCCAAATGGCGGAGCAAATGAAGTTTTTGCAACACCAACTCATGGAAAATTGTATGCAGGAAGATTTAACTGCACACAGTGCCATGTAGCACAATCAAATGCAAAACCATTGGTAGGCAATACCTTCACACCGGATTATATGAATAAAAAACAGATGAATCAATCAAATCTTGTAAATACATATGACCAGGGAATAAATACTGTAAAATGATACAAAAAAGAGAGCTGTTTAGCTCTCTTGTGTCATCCTTTAAAAAAGGGGGTCAAGAGAGTAAAATTATCATTCGACCCCCATATTTCAATGAAGAAGATGATTTTTTAAAGAGTTGTATAGAGTGTAACGCCTCTTGTTCTGTTGTTTGTCAAGAAAAAATCATATCTATCCAAGATGATAGGACTCCTTTTTTGGATTTTTCAAAAAGCGGTTGTACCTATTGTGATGAGTGTGCAAAAGCTTGTGAATTTGGTGTTCTAAAGATTGAGTATAAGAAAAATATTAAAGCTAAAGTTACGATAAATATGTTAGAATGTTTGAGCTGGGATAAGACTATGTGTTTTAGTTGTAAAGAGCCATGCTTAGAAAATGCCATAAATTTTCTTGGACTCTTTAGACCTGAGATAGACGCTAAAAAGTGTACGAGTTGTGGATTTTGCATAAGTGCTTGTCCAACTGAAGCGATTAAGGTGAAACAATGGCAGTAAAATTTATATCAACTATCAAAGAAGATGGTATCGGAGGGTGGTATATTGAGCTAGTTGATACTCTTGATAACAGAGTGGCAATTTGCAAAGATATTAAGCAATATGAAGATGGAATAGAACAGATGGGTGATGATTATGGTGGAGATATAGAGGTAGAGTGGAAAAAAGATGACAATGTTACTATTGCTCATTTTGAAGAGGTTAAGATAGAGATTGCCAAATATCAACAAAAATATAATCAAGAAGCTATGGGGGATGTTGGTGTATGAAAAAAGTTCTATTTATTTTATTATTTCTTTTATCGCAACTATTTGCCAAGGATGTAACTCCTGAATTTACTATTAAAGCTGATGGAAATATACTTAGTATTTTAATTCAAAATGGTAAAATCTATGCTACCACAGATAGTAGCAAAGTTGAAATATTTGATATAAAAAACAGAACTATTGATAAAGTTATTAAATTTGATAAGATAAAGGATTTTTTCGGGGATATCAATGATGCTAGAGTTTTCTCTGTAGATAAGTATGAAGATAGACTTCTTTTTGTATCTCAAGGAGAAGAGGGGTTTAGTAGGGTTCATATCTATGAAAATAACAAAAAAAGTTTGATATTTGATAAAGCAGATAAACTTCCTATTGTAAAAGCAAAATTTATCTCAAAAGACAAGATTATACTAGCTCTTCTTAGTTCACAAATACTTTTGTATGATTTAAAAAATAAAAAATTTATATATAATGAACAAGTTTCCGGTTCCAAATTTTCTGATTTTGCGCTAAGTGAAGATAGGGAAAAGATGGTGCTTGTAGATGAGAGTGGAAGCGCAACTTTAGTTGATGCAAAAAATGGAAAAGTTATCAAAGTATTTAAAGGGGAAAATTTAGATAATGTATATCAAGTTGCTTATAAAAATCACACGATAGCAATAGCTAGTAAAGATAGAAGATGCGGTATATATAGAGATAATAGCTCTCTTGCTTACTATAAAAAAGCTGATTTTATGGTGTATAGCGTTGGTCTTAGTATAGATGGTAAAATTTGTGCATATCCTAGTGATTTTGTGAATAATATAACTCTGTTTGATGTAGATAGTAAAGAAAATCTCTATAGGCTTATTGGTGATAAAAGCACAGTTTCAAATATCATATTTACTAGCAATAATACCATCTTTACAACAAGCAAAAATAAAATAAAATATTGGAGAATCAAATGAATATATCGAGTATCGTAGTGCAGACACTGCCTCAGTATTTAGACGGTGTTGTTAAAGACCTAGAAAAGTGTGAAGTTTGTGATTATCATTTTCATGATGAGAGCGGAAAAATAATCATAACCATAGAGGGCGAGGATGTGTCTGAAGAGTTATCCAAACTAAGAATCATAGAAGCTATACCTCATGTCATAGCTGCTGATATGCAAATGAGCTATAGCGAAGATGAGCTAGACCGTCACATGAAAGTTTTAGAAAATGCAAATGCAGTACCAAAGGTACTTGATCAAGATACTACCAAGATAGACCCAAGTACGGTAGTGTATAATGGAGATTTAAAGAAAAAAGATATATATGAATTTGCAGCAAAAACAAAAGTTTAGATACAATTTGTTATAATCTTGTTTATGAAAATAGAAGAGATTATAAAAAATAAAAATCTAAAACTTACTCCCGCAAGAGTTGAGATTTTAGAGATATTGATAGAGCAAAACAGACCTATCTCTTATGAAGATATAAGAGATAGGTTATCTATGGATAGAGCTACTTTTTATCGCAATATTTTAAGATTTGAAGAAAACTCTATCATACGGAGTTTTGAATCAAATGATAAAAAAAGATATTTCTCGCTAGAGCAAAACTTTCACCCACATTTTATCTGCACAAGATGCAATACTATCTCGTGTCTTAGTGAGAAAAATTTGATAAATCTGCA
>JALUMZ010000205.1 GCA_027055635.1 Campylobacteraceae bacterium | reverse complement strand
ACTACGAAAATAGAGATACATTACTTGATTTGGTTTTATTCAAATCTAGCAAAAGAGATGGTTTAGTGTCTTTAAAAGAGTACAAAGAAGGCATGAAAGAAGATCAAAAAAGTATATATTATATCACCGGTGAAAATGAGGCACTTTTGAGAAATTCACCTCTTATTGAGCAATTTAAAGCAAAAGATATAGAGGTTCTTTTGCTTGATGAAGAGGTAGATGCTATCGTCATTCCAATGGTACACGAGTATGATAAAACTCCTATCAAACCGGTTAATAATTCAGATATTGATGAAGAAATTAAAGATGAAGAAAAAGTAAGTGAAGAGGAAAAACAGGAGATAGCTGAAGTAATCGTCAAGATGAAAGAGATATTAAAAGATGATATCAAAGATGTAAAAATATCCTCTCGTCTAAGCGATTCTCCATCCGTACTTGTTTACGACAAAAATGATCCTGACTTTCAAATGCAAGAGATGCTAAAACAGATGGGTCAAGACAATCTTCCAAAAGTAAAACCAATCTTAGAGATAAATCCAAAACACGAGATTTTCAAAAAAATTGTTGATAAAAAAGAGTTTTCAAGCCTACAGGATATATCATTTCTTTTACTAGACCAGGCTAAACTAGCTGAGGGCATGAAGATAGATGATGTAGCAGAATTTTCAAAAAGACTAAATAAATATATAGCAAAAGCCTTATAATATCTACTTTTACGCACAAGGCTAATACCTTGTGCGTAAAAACTTGACTTTTTTAAATTACTGTAATATAATTACGAAAATTTTGGGGATGGAGTTCCCCTATAAATCTGCTCTAAACGAGATAATGACTCCTATATTTTAATCAAAATGTTAAGTCATTATTTTAGCGTTAGAAGATTTATGAGGAGGGCTCTATATATGCTTCAAATACTACTTTTATACAAATTTATCCCTTTACCTATCGCACTTCCATCCATCACAAAGGAGTATAGATGAGTAAATACATCTTATTTAACATCTTACAAGTTTTAGTAGTTATGTTTTTTTCTCCATTGATGATGGGGATACTAAATCGCCTAAAAGAGATTGTCCAATCAAAACATGGTCCTAGTATCTTTCAACCTTATTATGATCTTTACAAACTATTTCACAAAGACCAAGTCATATCGCAAGACAGTTCATGGATTTTTAGAGTAACCCCTTTTATCGTTTTTATTGCACCTGTGTTTGTGGCTCTTCTCATCCCTGTTTTGACTGACTATCCACTGTTTTGGGCATTTATGGACGATATGGTAGGTGCCGGATTTGTTCTTGCATTGGGTGGTTTTTTTGCCGTTCTCTCAGCCGTTGATACAGCAAATCCTTATGGCCCCATGGGTGCTAGCAGAACTAGGATGGTTGGATTTTTAGCAGAGCCTGTCTTTCTTATAGTATTTTTTACAGTCTCTTTTGTTGCCAACTCTACCATACCTTATATAGTCCAACAAAGATGGGTAACTCCTATATCAAACTTCTTTGAGCCTTCGCATTTACTACTTTTGATTTCATTTATCATGCTAATCTTGGCTGAAAAAGGGAGAATCCCTGTGGACAATCCCTCAGGTCACTTTGAACTTGCCATGATAGAAGAATCAAAGGATTTAGAGTATAGCGGATACGGAGCTGCCCTTATGAAATGGGGCGGATGGATGAAGTTTTTTGTATTGATTATTATATTCTCAAATGTACTTTTGGCCCCATGGGGACTTGCAACCGATTTGTCTTGGGGCTCTGTTTTGTTAGCTATCCCGCTCATACTGATAAAAGTTTTGTTTTTTATACTCTTTCTTGTGTTAGTAGAATCATCACTGGCAAAACTCAGACTCTTTAGGATAAGCGAATTTTTAAGTGCTGCTTTTGTGATAGCAGTTGTTGCTATGCTGGCAAGTATTTTTTATCAACATGGAGCAAACCTATGAGTAATATTACACCTCTTATCACAAATCTAAATGCCCTAGCAGGTGGTCTGTTTATCGTCTCGACTTTTGGTATAGTAGCAACTAGACAGATAAAAGCGAGTTTGAAGTTTTTCATATTGCA
>JALUMZ010000204.1 GCA_027055635.1 Campylobacteraceae bacterium | reverse complement strand
AGATTAGACAGTTATCTGCCTAAAAATTTAATAAAAAAGATATATTTTGAAGATCACCATATATTTACAAAAGATGAATTAGAATATTTATTGCAACTACACGATGCATCTTCTATACTAACCACACAAAAAGATGCCGTGAAAATGGATAGTTTTGGGTTAAATCTTTCGATTATGGAGCTTAGACTAGAGGTAAAAAAAGAGGTAAAAAACAAAATCAACACATTTTTAGCCAATTTTGGATAAAATCCACTCAAACCATTGCCCAAGGAGATGAAAATCAAAAAGAAGATTCAACAAGCCAGAACTCTGATGGATGCACTTCCATACATAAGAAAATTTAACAAAAAAACAGTTGTTATAAAATATGGTGGTTCAGCACAAGCGGATCCCGCCTTAAAAGAAAAATTTGCACAAGATATTGTACTGCTTTACCTAGTGGGTATTAAACCCGTTATCATTCATGGTGGCGGTAAAAAGATAAGCAACCTTTTGGATAAACTTGAATTTAAAAGTGAATTTGTTGATGGACTCAGAGTTACAAGTCAAAGTGTGATGGAAGTGGTAGAGATGGTACTTGGTGGAAATATCAATAAAGAGATAACAAATTTACTGAATTACCATGGTGCAAAAGCCATAGGCATCACAGGAAAAGACGCAAGCTTTATAGAGGCCAAAGCTCTTGATGAAGGTAAATACGGTTTGGTTGGAGATATAACAAAAATAGATCACAAAGTAGTAGAAGATCTTATAGCTCAAGACTTTATACCAGTGATTGCCCCTATAGCGAGCGGTGGAACAAATCATCCAGGTTTTAACATAAATGCAGACTTAGCAGCTAGCAAAGTGGCTGTTGCTTTAAGGGCAGAGAAAATTATCTTTCTCACAGATACTCCCGGACTCCTAGATAGCGATGCCAAACTAATCTCTACGCTAGAAAAAGAGGAAATTTTAGAGTTAAAAAATAGTGGTGTTATAAGTGGTGGCATGATTCCAAAGACCGATGCATGTTTTAATGCACTAGAAGAGGGAGTTGGAAGTGCTCATATCATAGACGGTAGAGTTGAACACTCTATTTTGTTAGAATTATTTACAAAAGATGGAATAGGAACAAAGATAAAATGAAATTTATAGAGACAAGAGGAAATGAGGGCAAAAAACCAGCAAAAGTAAACTTTTCGTATGCTATTTTAAATCCAAGTGCTAGTTTTGGAGGATTGTATGTGCCTGAGTATCTACCAAAATTAGATAAAGACTTTTTTAAAAATGCAAAAAACGACAACTATAAAGAGTTTACAAAAAAAATACTCTCGAAATTTGAGATAGATATAGATGAAGATGTTATCAATAATGCCCTATCTTTATATGATAACTTTGAAGACGGGAAAAATCCTGTGCCTCTGAGCAAAATAGAAGATGATTTATATATAAATGAACTCTATCATGGACCTACAAAAGCATTTAAAGATATGGCACTTCAGCCTTTCGGATATATACTCTCTGATTTGGCAAGAAAACAGAAGCAAAACTATCTTATACTTGCTGCAACAAGTGGTGATACAGGTCCTGCTACACTAGACACTTTCTCGAACAAAGAGAATATAAAAGTAGCTTGCATGTATCCAGATGGTGGGACAAGTGATGTGCAAAGACTTCAAATGGTAACAATGAATGGAAAAAACCTAAAAGTTTTGGGAATTGTAGGAAATTTTGATGATGCACAAAATGCACTAAAAATGCTACTCGCCTCTGAGCGTTTTAGAGATGAGCTTGAGAAGCAAAATATAAAATTGAGTGCTGCAAACTCGGTCAATTTTGGAAGGATTATCTTTCAGATTATTTATCATATGTATGCATATGTCTCTTTGCTGAAAAAACAAAATACCCATGAATTTTATTCTATAGTTCCTAGTGGAAATTTTGGAAATGCCCTTGGAGCGTACTATGCAAAGAAGATGGGTTTGCCTATCAGAAAAATTCTCATAGCATCAAATATAAACAATATACTAAGCGACCTTATCAATAAAGGCATTTATGATTTAAGAGGTAGAAAACTTCTAAAAACAACCTCTCCTGCGATGGATATACTTATCTCTTCAAATGTTGAAAGAGTTTTATATGATAAATTTGGTTCAAAAAGATGTAAAGAGTTGATGGATGATTTAAGAGAAAAAAAATATTATGAACTAAGCAAAAATGAACTTGAAAGTTTAAGAGAAGATTTTGATGCCATATATTGTGATGATAATTTTGCAAAAAATACCATAAAAAAATATGTAAATAAAGACTATATCATGGATCCTCACACAGCCACCACTCTCAAAGCTTATGAAAATTTAAGAGAGGATTCTATTCCAACTATTGCTTGCTCAACCGCACAATGGACAAAATTTGCCCCAACTATGTTAAATGCCATAAAAGATGATGAGAAAAAATATAGTGATGAAGTAGCTCTCCAAGAGTTTAGTAAGGCTCTACATGTAGAGATACCAAAAAGCATAAGTGAGCTTTTCCAAAAAGATATAGTACACGACAAGGTTGTTGAAAAACAGGATATTGAAAAAGAGATTTTAGATTTTATCAAGGCATAAAAATGATACTCATTCCTGCAAGAATTGCATCAAACAGGTTTCCAAAAAAAGTTCTAGCAAATATCAATGGCTACCCTATGGTCATCGCTACTGCTAGAGCAGTCTCAAATATAGACAAGGTTGCAATCGCAACCGACTCCAAAGAGATCGTAAATCTAGCAAAAGATTATGGTTTTAATGCAGTAATGACAAGTGATACACACAATAGTGGAACTGACAGGATAAATGAAGCGGTTGAAAAATTGAATTTAAAAGATGATGAAATCATAGTAAATGTCCAAGCAGACGAGCCATTTTTGGAGTCACAGATTGTAAAATCAGTCATAAAAAGAGTTGAAAAGTCTATCCAAAACAGTGAAGATTTAATGATAACAAGCTGTTATAAACTCATAAGCAAAGAGGATGCAAGTGATCCAAATTATGTCAAAGTTATAACAGATGTAAATGGATATGCTATATACTTTTCAAGAAGCAAAATACCATTTGACAGAGAAGAGCATAACTCATACTTTGGACATTTAGGCATATATGGATTTACTAAGAAATCACTCAAAGAGTTCTGCTCCCTACCCTCTTCACCCTTGGAAAACATAGAAAAACTAGAACAACTAAGAGCTATATATCATGGCAAAAAAGTTGCCATGATAAAGGTAGAGAGTAAAAGTTTTGGCATAGATACAAAAGAAGATCTGCAAAAAGCACTAAGAGTATTTACTTAGTCATCTTTGAAGCTAAATCTAACAACTCCTGTTTTATCTGAAATTTTTGGGAATTCACATAATCAATAGATACAAATTGGAACAAAGCATCTTTATAGACAACAACTAAGCCCTCTTTTGCCTGAGAAGACAAAAGTTTATCTAAGGCATGGACTACAAATTCTGTTGCCATTAGCCTATCATATACTGTTGGATTTCCACCCCTTTGAGTGTGTCCTAATATGGTAGCTCTTGTCTCTATACCCACCTCTTTTTCAAGCCATTTTACTAATTTAGCAGTTTTTTTAGTACCCTCTGCAACTACAACAACTATATATAATCTGCCCTCTTCTAACTGCTTTCTAAGCTTTGCACACAAACTATCCAAATCATACTCTAACTCAGGAATTATACAAACCTCTGCTCCACATGTAGCAGCTGATACAAGTGCTAAATAACCGCAATTTCTTCCCATCGTCTCTATCACACAACCTCGTCTAAAAGAGGCGGATGTATCTCTAACTGCATCAGTTGCAAATCTTATCATATTTAATGCAGTATCTACACCCAGACAATAATCAGTCCCAAATATATCATTATCTATCGTAGCGGGAATGCCTACAAAACTAACTCCAAAATCATCATGAAACTGCTTCAGTGCTCTAAAAGATCCATCTCCTCCTAAGATAACCAATTTATCTATACCATAATTTAGGAGATTTTCATAAGCCTGTTTTCTGTATTTTAACTCAAAAAACCTTTTTGACCTCGAAGAGCGAAGTCTAGTGCCACCCTCATGTATAATTCCGGCTACATCACTATGTTTTGCTTTTTTGATCTTCCCATCTATCAAACCCTCTAAGCCATCATATATCAAATACGGCTGAACTTTCATATCAAAACAGTAATCCACAAATTTTTTAATTGCAGGATTCATCCCTGCACAATCTCCACCAGAGGTTAAAATTCCAATCGATATATCTTCTTTTTTCATCTATATTACACTTCCTCTTCAAATAGGTAATTATTGTTTTGAAGTATCTCTTTTATCTCAACTTGGTGCTCTTTACCTTTTGTTTCAAGGACTATCGTTATCTTTGCATCTCCATAAGCTAATTTTGTAGAAATTCTATCATAATCAATCTCTATGATATTTGCATTTACATCTCTTAGTATATCAGTTAGATACATCAATGCTCCGGGTTTATCCACAAGTGTTATCAATAGTTTCATCTTCCTGTGAGATTTTATAAGACCTTTTTCTATGATCACAGAGAGCATTCCTACATCTATATTTCCACCGCTCAACACTATACCAATATTTTCATCTTTTTTAAAATCAAATTTTTGGTGCATCAGTGCAGCTACGCCCGTAGCTCCTGCACCCTCTACTATGATTTTTTGCTTCTCCAAAAGATATAAAACTGCCGTAGCAATCTCTTCATCATCAACTGTTACAATATCATCAACCGATTCTAAAATATACTCAAGATTTTGCAAACTCACATCTCTAACTGCTATACCGTCTGCTATGGTTCTGACAGATTTAGAATTTTCTATCTTCTTGGCTTTAAATGAATTATACATAGCCGGTGCACCCTTAGCAACTATCCCTATAACTCTTATATTAGGGTCTATCTGCTTTATGGCCGAAGATATACCGGTGATGAGCCCACCTCCTCCAATCGGAACAAGTATGGTGTTTAAATTTTTTATCTCATCTATCATCTCTAAACCAACTGTTCCTTGACCTGCTATCACTTTTTTATCTTCAAAAGGGTGTATAAAAGTCAAGTCATTATCTTTTGCATACTTAAGAGCATAGGCATAGGCTTCATCATAATTATCACCATGCAAAATAACCTCAGCCCCTAGAGCCTTGGTGCCTGTTACTTTAAGCAATGGTGTGGCTTCAGGCATAATAATCACAGCTTTTATGCCAAAATGTCTAGCACTATAACCTACTCCTTGAGCGTGATTTCCGGCACTTGCTGCCACTACTCCTTTGGATTTTTCCTCTTGACTTAAGGAGGCTATTTTATTAAATGCACCTCTTATCTTGTAAGCACCGGTTAGTTGCAAATTCTCTTTTTTTAAAAATATTTTTGCTCCGGTTTTTTCACTTAAAAGTGGAGCATAGACAAAAGGCGTCTTTGCTACTACATCACTTATCAATCTTCTAGCTTGTACTATTTCACTCAATTCTATCACTTCATCAACCTTTGGTGCTCTATCTTCGAGCATCTGTTTTGCACAACTTTTAAGCCTGCTTTTTTTGCTCTCTCGCAAGCTTCGTTATTTACGATTCCAAGCTGCAACCAAAACACCTTTACATCGTCTCTTTTAAGTACCTCTTCGAGCAGACTATCTGCGATAGCAGGTTTTCTAAACATATCTACCATATCAACACGCTCTGTAACTTCACTTAAACTTCTATATACTTTTTCTCCTAGTATATACTCCTCTTTTGGGTAAATAGGGATTATCTTATATCCTGCATTTTTTAGATATTTTCCAACCATATTGCTCTCTTTTGCTTCATTTGGAGAGAGTCCTATGATGGCTATGGTTTTGACATCTTGAAGAATTTGTTTAATCTCTTTAGCATCATTTGTGTTGATTGTTGGCATTGGACATTCCATGTTTTAACCCCTAATTTTTTCGTAGAATTATACCACTTTCTATATGATTTGTATATGGAAACTGATCAAACACGGCAAAATCTACTATCTCAAAATCTCTACCTAATATATTTAAATCTCTCTTTAAAGTTTTAGGATTACAAGAGATATATATGATATTTTCAAACTTAGATATAAACTCTAAACTTTTGGCATCTATACCGGCTCTTGGCGGGTCGGTTAGGACATGAGAAAAACTATACTTATCCAAATCTATATCTTTAAGCCTGTTAAATTCTCGCTCATTTTTCATAGCACTCGTAAGCTCTTCTACACTCATTCGTAAAAACTCTATATTACCTATGCTATTTAGTCCGCAACTGTAACGAGCTGATTTTATAGATGCTTTAGATATTTCAGTTGCCAAAACTTTTCCAAAAGCTTTAGAGAGCGGTATAGTAAAATTTCCATGCCCGCAATACAACTCAAGCAAATCTTTGGGATTGTGTATATGCGAACATACCCAAGAAATCATCTTTTCATTGACCGATCTATTAGGTTGTGAAAAGCCACCCTCTATGATTTTATATCTATACTTTTCATCATCTACATATAGAGTCTCGAGCACAAAATCTTGACTTAGCACTCTCTTTATCTTTCTTGCTCTGCCTATGACAAAAATTCCAAATTTATTCTCTAGTTTTTTAGCTTCCCTATCCCACTTTTCATCTATTTGTCTATGATAGATAAGAGTGACAAGCACAGACTCCCTTGAGGAGAGAAACTCCATAGAATAGAGCCTATTTCTAAGCTCATCATTATCCTCTATGAACTCTTTTAGTTTTGGCATCAAGCGGTATATGCTCTCATCAACTTTGGGGCAGTTTTGAATCTTCAAAACCCCTTTGCCTTCAAGTTTATGCATAGCGTAGTCTATCTTGTCTCCATCATGCCAAACTCTAAACTCTGCTCTTCCTCTATAGTGAATGTCTCTTGAAGTAAAAAAATCAAAATTTCCTATTTTAAACTCAGAAAACAGCTCTTTGACATACTCTTTTTTCTCTAAAACCTGCCTCTTATAATCCAAGTCATAGAGCTTGCAACTTCCGCACTCTCCAAAATAATCACAATACATGCAAAACCAATTCTGAAGCTATACCAATCAGTCCACCAAAAAATCCACCCCAAACAACAAGCCATCCTAAATGCTCTTTTATGAAATCTTGTACTATCTCTTTTACAATTTTAGGTGTCAGTTCATCAAGTCTTTTGTCTATCATATTTTCTATTGTTCTTAGCATATCTTCACTTAAGCCTGAATGTTTTATATAATTTTCGAGCCTAGAAGAGAACTCCTCACTTTTAGAAATCTGCGATACTGAATCTTTTAGTTTGTTTATAAATGGCTCTTTTAGAGCAGAGAGTGCATTTTCTCCCCCAAACATACCGAGCATTCCACCAAATGATGACTCCATAACTGTTTTTACAAGTGCATCATAAGCAGGAGTAAAATCACTCTGCTCTATCACTTCGCTTAGATCCAACTCTCTCTCTTTGTGTTTAAAAAAATTATCCAATTGCTCTTGTGTAAAAAATTGATTCATCATTAGGTTTTTAATAGAAGCCTTAAAAGACTCAAACCTAAGCTCTACTACACCTGAACCATAAAAAAAGGGAACCTTTTCAAATAACATATGGATTGCTATTTGGTTTGTGATAGCTCCAGAGAGTGCAAAAAGCCCGGCATACAAGACTATCCCTCTATAAGGCTCCGCCAAGAAAAACGAAACAGCAATAAGAAGAGCTGAAACTAAATCCGTAGCTATACTTTTATTCATCTCAAAGTCTCCAGAATATTAAGATTTTGGTCGAAACGGTTTTATAACTTCTTCATTACACTCTAAGTATGGACCTTCAAGCAAATCAATACAGTACGGAACTGCTGGAAAAACTGCATCCAAACACTCTCTTATGGATTTTGGTTTTCCCGGTAGATTTATAATGAGGCTCTTACCTCTTATGCCGGCAGTTTGGCGAGAAAGTATAGCAGTCGGAACATATTTCAGACTCACTTGTCTCATCAATTCACCAAATCCGGGCATCATCTTTTCGCATACTGCCTCTGTGGCTTCTGGTGTTATATCTCTCTTAGCCGGTCCTGTGCCACCGGTTGTGACTACCAGGCAACACTCTTGCTCATCAACCATATTTTTTAGAGCCTCCTCTATGAGAGTCTGGTCATCCGGTATCACTTCATAGACACTCTTCCATTCACTAGTAAGATAATCATTCATAGTATCTATGATAGCTTTCCCCGACAAATCCTCATAAACCCCAGCACTTGCCCTATCAGACATAGTTAAGATTCCTATTTTTATGG
>JALUMZ010000203.1 GCA_027055635.1 Campylobacteraceae bacterium | reverse complement strand
CTTCTCTTTTGATTCAAGATTACTCTGTAGTACATCTTTGAACTGTTTTATATTAGGAAATTTTTGCACTAATTTTTCAAAAAGAGCTATATTTTCACCAACAGTACCAGAAACTACCTCTATATCAGACTCCATCTCCATTAAGATATTATTAATCTCATCTAGCTTATCAAAAATCTGTGTAGCTTTTACTTCAGAATCCTTGGTTACATCATCTAGCTGAGTAACCATCTTATGATCATCCGTAGGTGGTGGTGGTGGCCAAGCCATATTTGCGTCTGCTCTATAATTTTGACCATCTTCTTCTTGCGTATCTGCCTCTTCACCATTTTCCGCATCATCTTTAATGGCCTTACCTATCTCTTCATCAGCAGGCTCTTGAACTTCTACACCATTTTCTGTGGTTTCTTCTTCTACAGATTCTTCTTGTGTTGATTTTTCCTGTGTTGATTCTTTTTTGCTGTCACTATCGTCTAAATCATCCAAGCCTCCAGCCATCAATGCATCAAGCTCTTCTTGCGTCATAAGTTTCTCCTCTAAATTGAGTTTTATCAATATTATATAGAATTTTTCATATAATTTTACTTTAAAAGGAAAATAATGATAGTTGACTTACATAATCACACGCCTTTATGCAACCATGCAACGGGGGATATAGAGGAATTTGTAAAAAACGCAATAAAAAAAAAGATAGACATATTTGGCTTTAGTGACCATGCTCCCATGAATTTTGATGAAAAATATCGCATGAATTTTTCCCAAATGGGTAAATATGAAAAAGATGTTCTACATGTAAAGAAAAAATATATTGACAAAATAGAGATACTCTTAGGATATGAAGTTGATTATCTTGATGGATACTTGGATGAGAGAGTTTTAAATGCAAATGTGGACTATCTCATAGGTTCTATTCACTTTTTAAATAGATGGGGTTTTGATAATCCAGAATTTATAGGGGAGTATCAAAACAGAGATATAGATAAGATATGGGAAGAGTATTTTAGAGCGCTCAAAGAGATGGCAAAGAGTCAGTTTTTTGAAATTGTTGGACATATAGATCTTATCAAGGTTTTTAGATTTCTTCCAAAAAAAGATATAAGACTCATAGCAAAAAATAGTATCAAAGAGATAAAAAAATCAAATATGGTGGTAGAATTGAATAGTGCGGGGCTTAGAAAACCCGTAAAGGAGATATATCCATCACCACAAATCATGGAGCTATTGGTAGAATTTGATATACCTATAACTTTTAGTTCAGATGCACATAAAATAGATGATATAGGGTATAAAAGAGACGAGGTGATGAAATATGCAAAATCTTTTGGATATAAAAAATGTGCAGTTTTTAGAAAAAAAGAGAGGGTAATGGTTAATTTTTAATCAGCTTAAAAGTAAATTATATAAAAAATTTAGATAGAATGATACAAAAATTAGTCAAGGAGTTAATATGGGTAAATTTGTCAATAGTATAGAGGAATTTTTTGAGTATTGTAAAGAGAATGAAGTAGAGTTCGTTGATTTTCGTTTTACAGATATCAAAGGGGCTTGGCACCATCTTTCATATACAATGCCATCAATCGATGCAGATTCATTTAAAAACGGTATTCCGTTTGATGGTTCAAGTATAGATGCATGGCAACCAATCAATAAATCAGATATGATTCTTATGCCAGAAGCAGAGTCTGCTTTCTTGGACCCTTTTACAGCAGACCCAACTATCATTGTTTTTTGTGATGTTTACGATATATATAAAGGTGAATTATATGAAAAATGCCCTAGAAGCATAGCTAAAAAAGCACTAAAGTATCTAAGTGAAACCGGTGTTGGTGATGTAGCTTATTTTGGACCTGAAAATGAATTTTTTATCTTTGATGATGTAAAGATAAAAGATGAAATTAACTGTGCATACTATGAGGTTGATTCTGAAGAGGGCGAGTGGAGCGATGGCAAGTCTTACCCTGATGGTTTCAACACAGGTCATAGACCAAGAACAAAAGGTGGATACTTTCCTTGTCAACCAACTGATTCTATGGTTGACTTAAGAGCTGAGATGGTTCAAGTTTTAGAGCAAGTTGGCTTAGAGACATTTGTTGTTCATCATGAAGTTGCACAAGCTCAAGGTGAAATAGGTGTGAAATTCGGCACACTTGTGGAAGCAGCTGACAATGTGCAGATATATAAGTATGTAGTAAAAATGGTAGCCCACTTAAATGGTAAAACTGCAACATTTATGCCAAAACCACTTTATGGCGACAATGGCAATGGCATGCATGTACATCAGTCTATCTGGAAAGATGGTAAAAATACATTTTTTAAAGCCGGAGAGTATGCAAATCTAAGTGATACTGCTAGATACTATATAGGTGGAGTTTTGAAGCATGCCCAAAGTGTGGCTGCATTTACAAATGCAAGCACAAACTCTTACAAGAGATTGATTCCGGGATTTGAAGCTCCTTCAATCCTCACCTACTCTTCACAAAACAGAAGTGCTAGTTGTCGTATTCCTTACGGTTCAAACGAAAAATCAGTTCGTGCTGAGATGAGATTTCCAGACTCAACTGCCTGTCCATATCTTGCTTTTACAGCACTACTCTTAGCAGGACTTGACGGTATAGCAAACAAAACAGAACCTATTGGTCCGATGGATGAAGATCTGTTTGAGTTAAGTCTTGATGAAATCAGAGAAAAAGGAATTGCTCAAATGCCTCACACACTAAGAGAGGCACTAGAAGCGCTCCTAAAAGATCAAGACTATCTAAAATCAGTAATGAGCGATGAATTCATAAGCACATACAAACACTACAAGTTTGAAACACAGGTTTGGCCAGATGAAGGCAGACCAACAGCATTTGAGTTTAAATCAACATATTCATGTTAATTTTATTAGTATTGTAGGAATTTTTTCCTACAATACTGAAATTTGACGATAAAAATATCATTTTACTTATTAAAATCGACAATATTTACCACATAAAACAATAGAATTAATTTATGAGTTTTATATCTTTTTTATATATCTCAAGATAGTTACTAAACGACACACTTTTAGTAAAAAATCCACTTTTTTTCACTCTATTAGACCTGTTTTTCATAAATTTTCGATAATATTCTCCTGAAGTTGAAAGAAATAGACTTCTTGCATAACCCCTTATAGTCTCAGAGGACTTAGAAGTGGTAAGATTGTGCAAAACCTTTTTTAAGTAATAGCCAAAGCTATTGCGATAAAAAGTTTTATACAAGATTGCTACTTCTAAGTCCTCCCTTCGGGCAACTCATAGATAAGCCTGAGATTTCGTTAGTTCATCTCATCCGTAGCTTTGGCTACGCAAGAGATAAACTGCCTCGCTCAGATTTATCTATGAGTTGCTGAGACTACAAGGGGTTATGCAAGAAGTCTAAATGGAGAAATATTATGAAAGAGAACAACAAACTTGAAGTAGATGTCCTTATAGTAGGAGCTGGGCCCTCCGGTTTAAGCACTGCAATACATCTTGCAAATCTATTAAATAAAGATGGCGAAAAAAAGCGAATTATGGTTGTAGATAAAGGGCAAGAAGTTGGATCACATATCCTCTCTGGTACGCTCATTAAAGAACAAGCATTCAAAGAACTGCTAAACAAAGAAGAGTTTGAAAATTTACCAATAGAATGCGAGGTTATCAGTGATGACACCATAAGACTAACTCAACAAACTTCTTCACCTCTGCCCTTTCATCCGCCATATATGAATAACATAGGAAACAAGATTGTTTCATTATCAAAAATATGCAAATATTTAGCAGATACAGCAATAAAAAAAGGAGTTGAAATATACCCCGGTTTTGCAATAAGTGATTTAATTTATAAAGACGATAAAGTTATTGGCGCAAAATGTGTAGATACTGGCGTAGATAAAAATGGAGAGAAACTAAAAAACTTTCAAGAGGGAAGCACTGTTTTTGCAAAGCTTATAGTTTTGGCAGAGGGAAGCAGAGGATCTTTGGCGAAAAAAGTCAAAACTAAATTTGCTCTTCGTGCAAACTCAAATCCACAGCTATACTCCATAGGCGTTAAAGAGATTTGGACCATCAAAGATGATGCAATAAAAAAAGGTGAAGTCTATCACACCTTCGGGTATCCTTTAGAGAATAAAGAGTTTGGAGGTGGTTTTATATATGGCTTAGGCGACAATAGAGTTGAGCTAGGATTTGCCATAGGTCTTGACTATGAAGATCCGACACTTGATCCTCATGCCCTTATGCAAATTTGGAAGCAACATCCATTTTTAAGAAAGATACTAGAGGGCGGGACACTTACCCAGTATGGAGCCAAAACTATTCCTGAGGGTGGATGGAATTGTATATCAAAACTATATATAGATAATCTCTTGATAGTAGGAGACAGTGGTGGTTTTGTTGCGATGCCGGCACTCAAAGGGGTACATCTTGGTCTAACTTCAGGAATGTGTGCAGCTCAAACTGCATATGAGGCATTAAAAGCCAATGATTTTAGTAAGGCTAGATTGTCCTTGTATAAAAAACTGATAGATAAAAGCCGAATTAAAAAAGAGCTATATCCAGTAAGAAATTTTAGGGCAGTTATGAGCGAAGGTCTTTTTGTAGGTGGTTTTAAATTTGGTGTGCAACTTATAACAAATGGTTTTTGCCTACTAACACCTCACCTGCCAAAGGATAGTTTAAGCACTAGCAAGTTATCAGATTTCAAAGACAAACCCTTTAAAGAGA
This sequence comes from Campylobacteraceae bacterium, assembly GCA_027055635.1. Taxonomy (GTDB): domain Bacteria; phylum Campylobacterota; class Campylobacteria; order Campylobacterales; family Sulfurospirillaceae; genus JAADIZ01. The sequence goes on along the minus strand of JALUMZ010000203.1, from coordinate 22,928 downwards.
GATTTGCAGGAAAGCTGGAATTTGATAAAAAATTGACATTCGATAAAGACAGTAGTGTTTTTTACTCAAATACGCACCATGATGAGGAGCAACCAACCCACCTAGTAGTAAGAGACATTAACAAATTCTCACAAATCAATATAAATCAATATGGTATGCCATGTCAGTATTTTTGTCCCGCGGCAGTTTATGAAGAACATATTGACAAGAGTGGAAAAAGAAGCTTGAAGATACACGCAGAAAATTGCATACATTGTAAGACCTGTGATATAAAAACACCTGACGATGCGATAACATGGAACCCACCTTATGGTGGTGACGGCCCACAATATCAAAATATGTAAATGGAGTAAAGAGAAATGACAACAATAATAAGCCTAATGAAGCAAGTACCACTTCCAACTCAAATGAGGATGGGAGAAGATGGTCTGATGGACAGAACAAAAGCAAAATCAATTATAAATATAGATTGCTCATTTGCACTAGAAGCCGGTTTGCAACTAAAATCCATGCTTAAAGATGCAAAGTTGATTGTTTGTTCAATGGGACCTCCATCTTTTGAGCAATCACTTAAGAAGGCAATATCTATGGGATATGATGAAGCATATCTTCTATCAGACAGAAAACTTGGTGGGTCTGATACTTTTGCAACAGGACTTGCTATATCCACGATGATAAAACACTTGGGATTTGGCAAAGGGGCAAATGAAGATTTTATTATAGTAGCCGGTCGTCAAACAAGTGATGGAGATACAGCTCATGTTCCATCCCAAGTTGCTCAAAATTTAGATATACCACAGGCTACTTTCATAGAACATGTAGAGTATAAAGATGGTCATGTGATTGCAAAAAGAATCATTGAGGGTGGATATCAAGTATTAAAACTCCCTAAGCCTTGTACCCTATCACTAACGCCAACAGGTATTCCTCCTAGAAGACCAAGCCTAGTAGGCGCAGTTAAAGCAAAAAATACAGAAGTAAAAATACTAAGTGTCGAGGATATAAATCTAAGCGATAAGAAGATTGGGCTATCTGGATCACCAACTATCGTTGCAAAAGTTGTAAATATAAAAAGTGAGAGAGCGCCAGTTATCATGAGTAAAGGAGATAGTATATCTTCGCAAGTTGAAAGTTTGATAACAAATATAAAATCTGGTAAAAATACTCTGCAAAAAGTAGAAAAAAAAGAGGCTAAAGCAAAAGTTGCGCCAGAGGGTTATGAAAGAGTGGACTTTAGAGAAGGGGCTAGTGGAATTCTCACATGGGCAGAATTAGCAAATGGCAAGATAACTAGACCATCACTAGAGCTTTTAACTCCTGCAAAAAATTTGGCAAATTCACTAGAAAAAGGTACCAAAGTAAGAACACTTCTTATTGGCTATAATGTAAAAAATTTGGCTCAAGAGTTGATATATCATGGTAGCGATGAAGTCATAGTTGTTGATGACGAACGATTAGACGAGTATAGGATATTGCCATTTTCATCTATTTTTGCACAGGTTATAGAAAAATATAATCCTGAAATAACCCTTTTTGCAGCAACTACAGCTGGAAGAGAACTAGCCCCTAGAACTGCAGTAAAGACTCAAAGTGGGGTTACAGCAGATTGTACAGGTTTAGAGATAGGGGAACACATAGATAGAAAAAATAAAAAAGTATTTGCACCTATACTTGAATCAAGAAGACCGACTTATGGAGAATCTAAACTAGCTACAATTCTGGGTTTTCACTGTCCGCAAATTTCAACAGCAAGAGCCGGCACTTTTGAAGTACCAAAGAGAGATGAGAGTTTAAAAGGTATAGTCTCAAGTTTTAAGCCAAAATTCGAAGATGATGATTTTGCTACTGAAATCATAAAGACTGTTAGAGGAGATGGTGGATTGGCAAATATCTTTGAAGCAGATATTATAGTTTCTGGTGGAAGAGGAACTGTGGGCGATGATATGATGCTAATAAAAGAGTTAACAAATGCTCTAAAAGAGCAAGGAATCAACGCAGAATATGCTTCTAGCAGACCTATGGTAGATATAGGAATCAGTGAATATGCAAGACAAGTTGGACAAACAGGAAAAACAGTAAGACCAAAAGTATATATTGCTATTGGTATATCCGGAGCAATTCAACATATCGCAGGAATGAAAGAGTCTGAAACAATCATAGCGATAAATATTCATCCTAATGAAAGTATATTTTCAAATGCTGATTTTGGACTTATCGGAGATTATAGTGATGTTGTGCCTGAATTGATTAAGAGGGTTAAAGAGGGATTTACATTTGGAATAAAAAAGGGGAAATAGAATGTATAAAGTATTGAGCAAAAAATATCTATCATCAACAATAGTTTCTATGGACATAGAAGCACCTATGGTTGCAAAAAAAGCAATGCCGGGACAATTTTTGATAGTAAAATTAGATGAATTTGCAGAGAGAATTCCTCTGACAATTTGTGATTATGATAAAGAAAAAGGAAGTGTGAATATTATATTTCAAATTGTTGGTGAAAGCACGAAAGATATGGAGAAAGCTGAGATAGGTGACTTTTTTGAAGATGTTGTTGGACCACTTGGTCAACAGTGTGAGTTTTTAAATGATGATATAGAAAAATTAAAAAATGAACATTTTGTATTTATCGCAGGCGGAGTTGGAGCTGCTCCTATTCATCCGCAGGTAAAATGGTTCCATGAGAATGGATTGAAAATGGATATAATACTTGGTGCTCGCTCAAAAAATTTACTCATACTTGAAGAAGAGTTTAAAAAATTTACACCAAATGTACATGTATGCACAGATGATGGCTCACATGGAATGCATGGAAATGTTACAGATGTTTTGAAAAGTTTAGTATTGAAAGAGGGTAGAGAGTTTACACAAGCAGTTGCCATAGGTCCTATGATAATGATGAAATATGCAACAATCATGACTAAAAAACTCGAAATCCCTACGATAGTGAGTCTGAATCCTCTCATGGTTGACGGAACAGGAATGTGTGGCGCTTGTAGAGTTGAAATAGACGGAAAAGTTAAATTTGCCTGTGTTGACGGCCCAGAGTTTGATGGCTTCAAAGTAAATTTTGATGAAGCACAGACTAGACTAAGAATGCGACAAGAAAACACACTAGAAGACGAACATGAAAACGACGAATGTCCAATAGAACATGAAGATGTTCATGATGTCAAAAAGAGAGCACATCCTTATGTAAGAGAACCACTACATCGAGTACATAGCTTTGATGAAGTAAACCTTGGCTATACATTTAAAGAAGTAGTCGAAGAGGCAAATCGATGTTTTTTATGTAAAAAACCAAAATGTGTCAACTCCTGCCCTGTTGGAATTGATATACCATCATTTATAGAAAAACTGAGAGAAGAAGATATAGAAGGTGCTGCTAGCATACTCTTGGCACATACTAAATTAGCTTCTATATGCGGTCGTGTTTGCCCTCAAGAAAAACAGTGTGAAGGGAGTTGTATATCAGGCAAAAAGGGTGAACCTCTTGCTATTGGGCTACTTGAGAGATTTGTGGGAGATTGGTCACTGCAACATATGGAGACTAAAGTACCGGAAAAAAATGGTAAAAAAGTTGCGATAGTAGGAAGTGGTCCATCTGGACTTGCGGCTTCTGCTCAGCTAGCAGAGTATGGATATGAAGTTGAAGTTTTTGAATCTCTACATAAACTTGGCGGTGTCTTAACTTATGGTATTCCAGAATTTAGACTCCCCAAAGAGATAGTAAATGCAGAAATAGACAGAATCAAAAAACTTGGTGTCAAGTTCCACACAAATGTAGTAATTGGTAAAACTATCACTATAGATGAGCTGTTTGATGAAGGCTTTGAGGCTGTTTTTGTTGGCAGTGGTGCTGGTTTTCCAAACTTTTTAGGCATAAAAGGTGAAAATGCCATGGGCGTTCTCTCAGCAAATGAATTTTTAACTAGAGTTAATCTTATGGGAGGAAACAAAAAAGACTATCACACGCCAACAACAATAGGTAAGAAAGTAGCAGTCATTGGAGCAGGAAATGTCTCTATGGACTCAGCAAGAGTTGCAAAAAGATTAGGTGTTGAAACATTTATAGTATATAGAAGAAGTTGGGATGACATACCGGCTCGTGCGGAAGAGACAGCTCATGCAAAAGAAGAAGGTGTAGAGTTTCACCTCTTGACAAATCCTGTAGAAATTCTTTCGGATGAAAAAGGACGGGTTAGAGGGATAAAGTGCGTCAAGATGGAATTAGGCGAACCAGATAGCAGTGGAAGAAGATCTCCAAAACCAATAATAGGTTCAGAATTTGTTTTAGAAGCTGATACTGTTGTCATTTCAATCGGAACAAAACCAAATGATTTAGTCACATCTACAACCGAGGGTATGGCAATCACACCAAAAGGCACAATAGTCATAGAAGAAAACAAAACAACAGCCACAACAAGAGAGGGAGTCTTTGCCGGAGGAGACATAGTGACAGGCGCAGCCACAGTAATACAAGCCATGGGAGCCGGAAAAAAAGCAGCAAAAGAGATAGATGAATATATAAAAAGTAAAGAGGTAAAAAACTCAAAAATCCCTGCCTAAGCATTATACCGCGAGGTGAAAAAGTTTTAGCATAGCCAGAGCAAAACCACCTCGCAATGGTTAGTTATCAATCTAAAAGATTAACCCTCCGCTACTTTCATCATTTTGCCCAGAGCTGTTTTTAGGCAAAGGCGATACATCTGTAAAATAGAGCTTCTTGCCACCTACTATCTTATACTTCACTCCATCTGGCATATCAAACTTTCTCTTTGTCTGTGGGTATAACCTTATATAGTTTTTTACAAAATTAGCAAATGATGGTCCGGCACTTCTGCCGCCCGTTTCTCTTTTTTTCATAGGAGTATTGTCATCATTTCCAAACCAAGTCAAAACTTCAATATCAGGCGTAAAACCACAAAACCATGCATCTACATAATTATTTGTCGTACCTGTTTTTCCAGCAACTTCAACTCCTTTTACCTGAGCTCTTCTGCCTGTTCCCCTCTTTACTACTTGCCTTAATATGTCTATCATAAGAAAAGCTTGAGACGGTGTTGTGATTTTCTTTCCTTCTGCTTCAAAGTTTTGAACATCTCCAAATTTGCTCTCGATCTTAGTTATCAGTCTAGGATTCATTCTATAACCATAATTTGAAAAAGTTGTATAAAAACCGGCAAAATCATAAGGAGATATACCAAAACTTCCAAGTGCCATAGAGAGATCATAAGGCAACTTTTTAAAGCCCTCTTTGCTGAGATCCTTGTAAACACTATCCATCCCCAAAGCATTTAGCAGATTGATTGTTGCTAGATTTCTCGAGTGAACAAGTGCATTTTCTAAAGTGATCATACCCTCAAAGTTCTCTTCATAGTTTCTAGGCTTCCACTCTTTATCACTCTTTTTATCTACGAATACTCTTGAAATATCGGGTATTTTAGTCTGTCCATTATATCCAACATTGAGGGCATGAAGATATATAAAAGGCTTAAAACTACTTCCTGGTTGTCTTCTACTCTGAGTAGCTCTGTTAAAGTGACTTTTTTTGTAATCAACTCCTCCAACCATAGCCAATATATCACCCGTTTTATTGTCTAAAACAACCATTGCTCCATTAAGCTTTGAATTGTTGCCGTCTGCATTTCTTTTTATTATCGCATCGTACCCTACAAGAAGGGATTTTCTAGCTAACTGTTGCAACTTTAAATCTATCCCCAAATATATCTTATATCCTCCGACTTTCAAATCACTAAACTCACCTTTGAGCCTTTTGATAACCTCATCAACTATATATGGAGCTCTATTTTTCGTAAGAGTTTCATCATAAATTATAGGATGTTCATCTGTAGCTTTTTTATATTGATTTTTATTTATCCAACCAAGTGAATACATTCTGTATATCACTCTATTTGCTCTACTAAGCGACAAGTCAAGATGTTTTGTAGGATCATAAGCACTAGGAGCTCTTGGAAGACCGACTAATATAGCCATCTCTTTTAAGCTGAGTGCATCTAAATTTTTATTAAAATATCCAAGAGAAGCTGTTTTGACACCATAGTATCCATGTCCAAAATAGACTTGATTAAAATATCTCTCTAATATCTCCTCTTTTGAAAGTTCACTCTCAATTTTATATGCTAAAATAGCTTCATTTAGCTTTCTTGATACTGTTTTTTTTCGACTTAAGACAGTATTTTTTATCAATTGTTGAGTCAAGGTGCTAGCCCCCTCAACCAACTTCATAGCTTTTACATCCTTTATCAAGGCTCTAAAAATTGCCTCAAAATTAATACCGCCATGCTCAAAAAAAGATGTATCTTCTATGGCAACCAATGCCTCTATGAGACGGGGTGGAATATCGTCATATTTCACATATAGTCTGTTTTCTTTGTCAAATATATTTGCCAAAAGCTCACCATTTCTATCAAAAATCTGCGTCGTAAGCCTAGGTTTATAATCTATTATCTTATATGCATCAAATCTGATATTTGAATATAGATATAAAAATCCAGACGCTACCAATATAGCGATTGCAAAAACGAATGAAATAAAATATTTCACCTATAATTCTCCTCTATTTTCTAAATTCTCTATTTTTAAAACCCGAATTGATCAGCTTTTTAGTATATGGATTTTTAGGATTTTTTAGAACCTCGTACATATCACCCTCTTCAACTATCTTCCCATCTTTTAGTATCCCTACCCTATCACATAACTCTTCAACAGTGGAGACATCATGAGTTACGAACAACATATCAAACCCATCAATGCTCTGTAGATCTTTTACAAGATCCAATATATCAGCTTTACTCTTCTTATCTAATGCAGTTGTAGGCTCATCAAGAAGCAATAGCTTTGGTTTTACAGACAAAGCCATAGCAATAATCACCCTTTGAAGTTGTCCGCCACTCAATTCTGATGGAAATCTATCTACTATTTGCTTATCCAATCCAACCAAATTTATATAATTTAGCATCAATTCATCACTTATAAAAAATTGATTTTTTATCTTTGTTAAAGGCGAAAGAGCTGTAAATGGATTTTGTGGAATTATAGAGATAGTTTTTCCTCTTATCAGTTCATAATCACAAGTAACTTGCATATCAGAATCCAAATTACTCGGCAACATATCTAAAAATGCCTTTAGCGTCAGACTTTTACCGCTACCGCTTTGACCTATGAGAGCCAAAGATTTTTCAATCTCAAGCGAGATATTTAAAACTGTCTTATCTCCATTTTTAATGACAAGTTTTTCGCATACGATACTCATTTTAACTCTACCAAATATTTGCAAAACTCTTCAAACTTTTTCTCTTCTACGCTCACTCTAGGTATTATTCTTAAAATCGGAATCTCTACCGTAGGCGGGCGAATAGCTCCGACACTAAAACCAGCACTAGCAAGTTCCTCTCTATACCTTAAAACATCTTGTGATGATTTTAACTTGTATGAAAATATCAAGCCATCCATATCATATCCAAAATATCTCTTGATTATCGCTTTTCTTTTTTTAATCTCTCCAATAAAAAACTCTCTATTGTCACACATGTAGATAAAATTCTCTTTCGCAAGTTCTGTATCAAATAGCGACGGTGCAGTAGCATATATCAAAGGTTTTGCTCTATTTTGAAGATACTCACTTATATGATTGCTACATAAAATATATGCTCCGTAACTACCAAGAGCTTTTCCAAGAGTACCCATCTTGATATGGTACTTATTTGGCTTTATGTCATACAGGTCAAATACACCTAATAGTTTTTCTCCGACCACACCGACACTATGAGCCTCATCCACAATCAAAAGAAATTTATACTTATCACAAAGCTCAAAAACTCTCTTATCAAGCAGATTACCACTCATGGAGTAGATACCCTCAACAGCTACTATTACTCTTTTAAAATCTCCTTTGTTTAAGAACTTCTCTAACTCATCCATATTGTTATGCTGAAATTTCCAAACTGTTGCATCAAGAAGCTTTGAGGCAAATAGACCACTAGCATGGTACTCCTCATCTAGGATAAGCAAATCTTTTTTTCTAGGGAGTGATTCAATCAAAGCCAAATTTGCCAAAAAACCGCTCCCAAGTACTAAAGCACTTGAAAAACCGTTTGATTTACAAAGTAACTCTTCAAAATTTTTATGTATTTGATGGTAGCCGTTTACTAACTGAGAAGATTTTGGGGCATGTGTGCCATAACTTTGCATTGTCTTGCATGTTTTTAACAACAGACTCTTTACCTCGCTAAGTCCGAGATAATCATTTGAAGCAAAATCTATCAAATTAGTATTACAAACTTCCCTTTTTCTAAATCGATTTGATTTTTTGATAGCATTTAATTCACTAGAGTACATCATCCAACTTTAAAAATGGAATTAGCTTTTCAACACTCAACCCCATAGCCGTACTCTGCAAACCTACTACCTTTTTTATATACTGTTTACAAAATCCCTCTACCATACAAGCCCCTGCCTTATCTCTCCACTCATCACTCTTGAGATAAATCTCTATTTCATCTCTGTCAAAAGGTAAAAACAGATACTTTGTAGCACTCAGATCTACAAATTCCATCTTGTATGATTTCAAAATCATACAAGTCAATATAACGACACTATTACCACTCTGCTTTAGCAATATCTCTCTTGCATCATTTATATCTTTTGCTTTTCGTAGTATGGTATTATTGGCACAAACAACAGTATCTGCACATAAAATCGGAATATCTAAGCTATTTTGGCTCAAGTAGGCATTCATCTTGCCTTTTGTCGCATGATAAACAAAATCTTTTGGATTCTTAGTCTTTATAGTATCCTCATCAAAATCAACTCCAACCTGAGAAAACTCTACGCCAAAATCATTTAATATTTTTGCTCTTGTTGATGACTTTGAAGCTAACAGTATCTTCAATTAAATTCCTTTTATCTCTATACCAAAATATACAGCCATTAACGAAATCACCAAATTCAGAGGAATAAGGTATTTTGTAATTAAAATCACATTTTCTTGCACAACTAAAAAATCTTGCTTTTTATATGCACGCTTTGCATTAAGGTATTTTTTATAAATATAAAGAAAATTAAAAGCCATAAATATCCAAATAGCCTCTTTTATATGTATCATTATAAAAACAGTAGGGTCCCCATATTCAAACCCCATACCGACATTGATAAAAAAAGATGCGGAGAGGATAATAAACATAATAGGAACTAAAAAAATGATAAATCTACCCAAAATAAGCAGACAATTTTCACACTTTGCCTTTACATCTTCTACTCTTTTTCCTATAGGTCTGATAATAAAAATAATAACGAACATACTGCCGATCAAAAAAGATGCAGCTAGGATATGCAAATAGATTATGAGCAACCTATGGTTCTCAAAAACACCCGTTATTAAATCCTGCATATTTTTACCTACTTTTACAATATATTTTTGGCATATTCTAAGGCCACTCTTTTCGCCTCTTGAATCATCTGTGGTTTCTTTCCTCCAGCTTGTGCAAAGTCATCTCTTCCACCTCCGCCACCGCCTACTACAGGAGCTACCTCTTTGATCCAAGCACCTGCTTTTATCGGAGCATTTTTCACTCCGCTAGCTATCAATACCTTATCACCTTTTTTTTGAAAAAGTAGAACTGCTACTGAATTTTTTTGATTTTTCAAATCATCTATACTTTTCTTAATATCACCGGCTTTAAGCTCATCTACGATTAACTCAACACCGTTTATAGTATTTGACTCAACCCCTTTGCCGGCATTTGCGCTAAATGCTTCTACTTCTGCTTTTAAATCTGCTATCTCTTTTTTGAGCTTGTCTATGCCTATAAATATATTTTGATGTTTTACTTCACTCTTGGCTTTTTCAACCATATCTCTGAATTTTAGTGCATACTCATAAGCACTCTTTCCGCATACTGCTTCTATTCTTCTTACTCCGGCACTCACTCCACTCTCTTTTGTGATGAAAAAACTTCCTATATTTGCACTATTACTCACATGTGTTCCACCACAAAGCTCAACACTAACATCACCAAAAGAGACAACTCTCACCTCATCTCCATACTTCTCTCCAAATAGTGCCATAGCTCCACTTTTTTTAGCATCATCTACATTCATAATCTTTGTCTCTTCTTTTATGCCTTTAAAAATTACACTATTGACAAACTCTTGTGTCTTTTGAATCTCTTGCATACTCATCGCTTTTGGATGTGAAAAATCAAACCTCAATCTATCCGCCTCCACAAGAGAACCTGCTTGCGCTATATGTTCACCCAAAACACTCTTTAGAGCACTTTGTAAGATATGTGTCGCAGAGTGATGTTTGGCTATCTCATTTCTACTCTCGTCCACCTCTACATGTAGAGTATCGCCCACTTTTATGCTGTTTGTAAGCTCTACTTGTGAAAGATTTAAGTCAAAAAACTTTTTTGTATCTACTACTTTTCCATGCCCTTCTATCTCTCCAATATCACCACACTGTCCACCACTTTGGGCATAAAAAGGAGTCTTATCGAGCATCATCCAGCCACTCTTATCGAGTCTTGTAACTTCTTTAAAATTTTCATCTAAAAGTGCTAAAACTTTTGATGTTGATTTTGTATCTTCATATCCTACAAATTCATTTAAACCAAACTTCTCTAGTAACGGTTTAAAATCACCATGGGTTGCACTATCGCCACTGCCTTTCCATGAAGCTTTTGCTCTTTTTCTCTGTTCACTCATCAGTTCGTCAAATTTAGCTATATCTATATCCAATCCCTGATCTCTTAGCATATCTTGTGTTAAATCAAGTGGAAAACCATAAGTATCATAAAGCTTAAAAGCTACGATTCCGCTAAAGATATCTTTTGTATTTTTCAACTCTTTTTCAAACAGATCAAGACCAAGTGAGATAGTGGATAAAAATCTCTCCTCTTCAAGCTTTATCTGTTCGCTTAAAATCTCTTTTTTCTCTATCAAATACGGATACTGCTTTCCCATAAGACTGTTTAGAGTGTCTAAGAGTTTATACATAAAGGGCTCTTTTATACCGAGCAAATATCCGTGTCTGACAGCTCTTCTTAGAATTCTTCTAAGAACATAGCCTCTTCCTTCTTTATCAAAGTTAACTCCTTGTGCTAACAAAAATGCAACTGAACGGATGTGATCAGATATCACCCTGTAACTTGCCCCACTGTCATAGGTATATGGCTTATTACAAATCTCTTCAACTTTGTGGATCAAAGGCATAAACATAGATGAGTCATAGTTACTAAAAACTCCCTCTTTGACAGCTACAACTCTCTCCAAACCCATACCTGTATCAATCGATGGTTTTGGAAGCGGTGTTAATTTTCCACTCTTGTCTCTTTCAAACTGCATAAATACCAGATTCCAAATCTCTAAAAATCTATCTCCATCACCACCTAAATAGTCCTCATCACTATTAAAGTGCTCACTGCCTTGATCATAAAAAATCTCACTGCAAGGTCCACAAGGTCCGGTATCTCCCATCTGCCAAAAATTATCTTTATCTCCAAATCTTTTAATTCTCTCTTTTTGAACATATTTTTGCCAAATGAGCTCTGCTTCATCATCACTATCATGTACTGTTACCCACAACTTTTCTTTAGGAAGTTCTAAAACTTCGGTGATAAATTCCCAAGCATATTTAATAGCATCTTCTTTAAAATAGTCGCCAAAAGAGAAGTTTCCAAGCATTTCAAAAAAAGTGTGATGTCTGGCTGTATAGCCAACATTGTCTAAATCATTATGCTTTCCACCTGCCCTTATACAAGTCTGCGCACTTGTAGCTCTTGGTGGATTTGGTCTTGGAATTTCACCGGTAAATATACTCTTAAAAGGCACCATGCCTGCATTAACAAACAGAAGCGTTGCATCATCCGGAACCAAAGGTGCACTTGGTGTGAGAGTATGTCCTTTGTCTTCAAAAAACTTTAAAAATTGAGCTCTTATATCCATAAAATTCATCCTAAATAAAATAATAGTTATTATTCTATCTAAAAGGCATTTAAAATTCTATAAGAGTAGCTATATTTTGGTATTTACTCTCCATTATCCTTTCTGCTTTATACTTCTATTAATGGATTTTAGATAATGAGACCATTGCACACTATAGACACCCATAAAAGTCTAGTTTTGGGTGAGATTTGTGATATAAATTTTGAAGGACTAACTTTTTTTGTTAATTCAAGAAATTTATCTTACAAAAATTGCTCAAAAATAGACTTCCCTTTGGGTATCAATAGGTAGTCTATATACTTCGTTAAACTTTATTGACTTAACTCTTGTTAAGCCTGCAAAAGTTTGCCTCGTCTATAAACTACCTATTGATATTATGGGTGTTTATAGTGTACAGTGGTCTCATAAAATACAAAATTAAATTTTAAGGCAGATTATGAAACTACCATTTATAGATCTAAAAACTCAATATGAACTATATAAAAGTGAAATAAACAGAGAAATTTTAGGCGTACTTGAATCTACACAGTTTATACTAGGACCACAAGTAACGAAACTAGAAGAGAATTTAGCCAATTTTACAGGCTCCAAGCATGTCATATCTTGCTCTTCTGGAACCGATGCCCTCCTTATAGCGCTTATGGCACTAGACATCAAGGCTGGTGACGAGGTGATAACAACTCCATTTACATTTATAGCAACAGCAGAAGTGATAGCATTAGTAGGTGCAAAAGCTGTTTTCGTTGACATAGATGAAGAGACTTACAATATAAATCCATCTCTTATCGAAGAAGCGATTACAGAAAAAACAAAAGCCATAATTCCTGTCTCTCTATATGGGCAATGCTCAAATATGGATGAAATCAATGAGATAGCAAAGAAGCATAATTTATATGTAGTTGAGGATGGCTGTCAGAGTTTGGGAGCAACATACAAAAATAGAAAATCATGCAATCTAAGCGATATAGGCTGTACTAGTTTTTTTCCGTCAAAACCTCTTGGATGCTATGGCGATGGTGGTGCAATTTTTACAAATGATGATCTATTGGCAAAAAAACTTCGCACTATATCAAATCATGGTCAAGAAGAGAGATATAAACATAAATATATAGGGATAAATGGAAGATTGGACGCCCTGCAAGCAGTAATTTTAAATGTAAAAATGAAATATTTTAGTGATGAAATCAAGGCAAGAGAAGAGATAGGTGCTAGGTACAATAGACTCTTAGAAAATAGTGCTGTAACTCCTCCAAAGATTTTGAAAGACAGAACAAGTGTCTTTGCCCAATATTCAATTCTCTCTAAAAATAGGACTGAATTAATATCCAAACTAAATCAAGCCGGAATTCCTGTTGCTGTTCACTACCCTATATCTCTACACCAACAAGAGGCATTTGCTCCTTTAGGATATAAAGATGGAGATTTTCCGGTAAGTGAAAAAATTTCAAAAGAGATAATGAGTCTGCCTATGAGTCCATTTTTAACTAAAGAGCAGCAAGATCTGGTTGTAAACTCCATAAAGGAGTTTGCATGAAAAACTCTAAAAAAGTAGCACTTATCGGCTTGGGCTCCATGGGAAGAAATCACTACCGAATTTTAAAAAGTATTAGTGGATTTGAGTTGGTTGCTATATGCGATGTTGTCAAAAACGGTGATTATGAAGAGCCTTTTTATTCAAGTGTTGATGGGATGCTAGAGAGTGAAGAGATAGATGCCTGCGTAATAGTCGTACCGACATTTCTACATAAAGAAGTAGCAATAAAATGTCTTGAAAAAGGAAAGGATATCTTTATCGAAAAACCTGTCGCATCAACAGTCCAAGAAGCAAATGAGATACTTGAAGTCGCAAACAGAGTAAACGCAAAAGTCGCTGTGGGGTATATAGAGAGATTTAATCCTGTAGTTGAAGCACTAAAAGATGAATTAAGGGAGACAGAGATCTACAGCATTGGAATAACAAGAGTTGGTCCATTTCCACCTAGAATTGCAGATGTAGGGATATTGACAGATTTGTCTGTGCATGATATAGATTTGATCAGGTATATAACCGGTAGAGAAATAGTAAAAACAAATATATATCGCTCAAGAAAAATACACAACCACCATGAAGATAACGCAATGTTGTCTTTTAAACTAGAACATGATGTAGTTGCTAGTATAACAACAAATTGGCTGACGCCTTTTAGAAAAAGAACTATCGAAGTTGCCACAAAAGACGCCTATTATGAAGCTGACTTGATGGCACAAGATTTGACAGAGTATTCAGAATATCAAAAAAATAACTCTTATGTGATAAGAAAATGTATGGTAAAAAAAGAGGAACCGTTATTAAGGGAACAATTAGCTTTTTTAAATTTTTTGACAAGCGGAAATAGAGGTGGATTAAGTACTATAAAAGATAGCATAATCACTCTTGAAATATCTTCAAAGAAGAGGATAATTGACTAACTGATACCTTACGCACTAAACACATATCTGAGTTTAGTGCGTAAGGTCAGTGACTAAAAAGAGGGACTTAAATAGCCCTCTTCTACTAGAGTCTCTACAATACTTCTAAATACGGGAACGGCTGTAAGTGATGCATAATAATAGTATCTTTTTTTAGGGTTTCTCACCAGTACACCAATAGTAAATCTACTTTTTTTATCATTTGCAAAACCAAAAAATGAACTATTATAGTTGTTTGTATATCCTCCATGCCCTGCTATATGTGCCGTACCTGTCTTTCCACCAATCTCCAATCCGTCAAATATGGCAGCTTTTCCTGTCCCTTTCAAAACAGTTTTTATAAGGATTTTTTTCATTCTTTGGGCTATTGGATTTGAGATTATCTGTTTTTCACCAGAAGAGTCAAAGTGGTTTATTTTACCGTCTTTTAGAGAAAACCCCTCTGCTATTTTAGGAACAACTTCTCTTCCATGATTATTAAATATATTATAAGCCTTTATAAGCTGCATAAAATTTACTCTCAGTCCATATCCATAACCGACGGTTGCCTTATATATCTGGGATTTAAATTTATGCAAAGGAGGGATATTTCCTCTTGCTTCGTATGGCAAATCTATACCACTTCTAAATGTAAATCCAAAATCTTTTAGCCCTTGATAAAACTCTATAGAGTTGAGATTTTGTGCAAGCTGAGCGATTCCTACATTACTTGAATGTACTATAACATCTTCTGCACTTAGCCAATCATATTCATGTGAATCTCTTATAGTTTTTTTACCTATTTTATATTTTCCCCCAAAAATTCTAACTAGATCAAAAGGATTTACCTTTTTTGCCCTAAGCAACAATGCAAAAGTAAAGGGTTTCATGACTGAGCCTGGCTCATATAAATATTCAGCAGCGGCTACATTCAGAGATGGATAATCTACCCTTCTTATAAAATCAGGATTATATCTATTGCTTGAGGCTAGTGCTAAAATTTTACCATTCTTGCTATCCATAACACAAGCTATAATTTCACTTGCATTTAAGTATTTTTTCTTGTCATCTAGTATCTTTTCAACTATTTTTTGAATTTTTAAAGAGATATTTAGATGAATATCATAGCCATCTATCCTCTTGGTATATATACTATTTCCATCCAAAATAACACTATTTGACAAATCCCTTCTGCCTTGCAAGATTGAATCTTGAATGGGCGCTAGTTTATCCTCATAGTATTTTTCTATCCCTTTAATTCCTACAACTTTTGTCATAGATTTTTTTTCTACTTTTCTAATATAACCTATTACTGGAGTGAGAGTATCAACGGCTGGATAGATTCTCTTTTCTCCACTCTCCACAATATTCATACCATGCGAAAAAGACTCTTTGGTTTTTGGATTTTCATAAGCTATAAATACTTTTGATAGATATAGCTTTCTTGCTAAATTCTTTAAATATTTTGCTCTTTTTGAGTCAATTTTATACGATAAAACAACATTTCCAAAGTGAGATTTTATGATTTTCAAGACTTTTTTAGGGTCATCACCACTATACAAAGAGTATAATTTGATAAACAACTGTTTTTTGCCGGGATCTATATTTCTGGTATCAAGCATAACTTTATATAGTTTTTTACTTGTGGCAATCCTAAAGCCATCTTTGCTTATTATATCACCTCTTAGGGCATGGTTTATCTCTTTGTGTTGAAGATTAGGAAGTTTTCTCTTGGTATTAGACCAATAAAAATCAGCTCCCAAAAAAAGTATAAAACCTATCGTTACTATAAAAAACAGGAAGACTATTTTGTAGGTTTTTTGTTGATTATTTTGCATTAAACATAAGTTTTAAATTTGTGTTCTTGATATCTCTTTATATGCATTTAATGCTTTGTTTCTTATTTCCAACATCATCTTCATACTAAGTTCTGCTTTATCTATAGCAATTGCTGCTTGGTGCAAATCTTTTACTTCCCCTGTAGCAATATCAGACATAGCTTTTTGGCTATTTTTTTGCAAACTGTTTACTTCTGATAAACTTTTTTCTAAAACATTAGCAAAATCACCACCTGTTTTATTTGTGCTCTTTTTGCCGTTTACATCGTTTAACAGTGAGGATATCTTGTCAATACTATTTTGCATTTATCAACCTCTCAATATATCTATAGCACTTTGTGCCATTGTTTTTGCGCTCTGAAAAGCTGCTACATTTGCTTGATATGCTCTTGTAGCTTCTATTAAATCGGACATTTCTATCACTGGATTTATATTTGGATATGCGACATATCCATCTTTGTTTGCATCAGGACTAGATGGATCATATTTCATCTTAAAAGCACTCTCATCCCTAACAACCTTATCTACGACTACACTCATTATAGCAGGATCCGCATTTTCTTGTGAAAAAGAGTCATCCAACGGATTTTCATATTTTAGCATATTATTACTATCTTTTATCTCATTGTTGAGCAGTTTATCAAAATTTTGAGCTTTAAATACAACTTCTCTTCTTTGATAAGGTCCACCCTCGCTTGTTCTTGTTGTATTGGCATTGGCTATGTTTGAACTTATAACATTCATTCTAAATCTCTGAGCAGACAACCCATATCCGCTTATATCAAAATCACTTAAAAAAGCCATTCTTTACTCCTATACCTTTGCCGAAGCATCTAAGACACTTCTAAAGATCATACTATCTTTTTTTAATGCAGCTGTTAATGCACTGTACATAACAGAATTTTTACTAAGTTCTGTTGTCTCCACATCCAAGTCAACTGTATTTCCATCATTCCTTTGGGTGATTCCATCTCTTAGATATATAGTTGCTCTTTCGTTGTTAATCTCACTGTAACCGCCTAGATGAGCACCATTGGTTTTTGCCATTTTCAGAGTATTTTCACTCTCTTTACTGTATATTTGCTTCTCTTTTTGAATTAAAGCGGTTTCAAAATCAATATCTCTTGCTTTATAATTTGGAGTATCTATGTTTGCAATATTTGATGCTATCATTTTTTGCCTCATCGCTCTTGCACTCATAGCATCTGCCAACAAAGAGTGTGCTCTGCTTATCTCAAATGACATCTCTTCCTCGCTTTTTTCTTTATATGGCTAACTTAAGCAAAAACCATTCCTTTTTAAAAAAGCATTTTCTTAATACTTTTTTAGTACAATAAAAGAAAAAAATAGAGATTAACATGCAAGCAGATAAAACACTATTTATCCTTAGTTCTTTTTGTATATTTGTTGGCATTGTGTTTTCTCTATCTTTGCCTGTTTTTACAAATATATATTTTAACTACTCTGAATTTCATTTTTTCATAAGACAGTTTGGTGTTGGCATGATATCTATATTTTTGATGTGGCTACTCTCAAGGCTTAACCCTGAAAAGACCTTAACTCTCATAGGTTTTACTATATTTCTTACTTGCCTGTTTCTCATGGGAATTATGCACTATCTACCGGAAAGCTTGGTAACAAGTGCCGGGGGAGCAAAAAGATGGATAAGGCTTCCTGGTGTATCACTTGCACCTGTTGAGTTCTTCAAGATAGGATTTGTCTATTTTTTAGCATGGAGTTTTGCAAGAAAATTAGATGAGAAGAAGAAATCATTGGCGGATGAAATAAAGTTAATTTCTCCCTATGTAGCAGTATTTATATTGATTGTTTATCTTATCGCTGTTATGCAAAATGACTTGGGTCAGGTAGTTGTTTTGGCTCTCACACTCGCAGTCATGCTCTTTTTTGCCGGTACAAGTAAAAAACTATTTATGATCTCCATATTAAGCTCGATTGCTGTTTTTGCAATTGCCATATTTACCTCCGAGCACAGAATTTTGAGGATAAAAGTTTGGTGGAGCACTATACAAAATATGGTTTTATCTATATTTCCAACCGGTATGGCAAAAGCTCTTAGAGTAGAAGATGCACCCGAACCATACCAAATCTCCAACTCACTAAATGCTATAAATCATGGTGGACTTTTTGGGCAAGGAATAGGCTCAGGATCACTAAAATTGGGTTTTTTAAGTGAAGTTCATACTGATTTTGTATTGGCAGGGATAGCCGAAGAGATAGGTTTTGTAGGCATATTGACTATAACAATAGCTATATTTTTTATAGTATTTAGGATTTTTAGGATTGCAAATAGAAGCAAAAACAGAGTATATCATCTATTTTCCATCGGCATGGGTCTTTTAATAGTTTTTTCATTTTTGATGAATGCCTATGGTATCACTTCACTCACACCCATAAAGGGTATAGCTGTACCATTTCTCAGCTATGGAGGAAGCTCTACGCTGGCACTTTCGATTGGTATAGGGATGGTTCTCATGGTTAGTAAAAGAGCGAAGCTATGAAACTAACCTCTTTGCAAGGCAAAAGCTTTAGTGATATGAATTTGAGTTGGATTTTATTCAACACAAAGAAGAGATTAGATAGCCGTAAAAGAGCGAAGCTATGAAACTAACCTCTTTGCAAGGCAAAAGCTTTAGTGATATGAATTTGAGTTGGATTTTATTCAACACAAAGAAGAGATTAGATAGCCGTAAAAGAGCGAAGCTATGATAGCACTTACAGGCGGAGGAACAGGGGGACATCTATCTATAATTCGAGCTTTAAAAAATGCCCTGAATCAAAAAGGCATCAAACCTGTATTTATAGGCTCAAGCAGAGGACAAGATAGAAGTTGGTTTGAAAATGATGACGGATTTAGTCAAAAATATTTTTTAAATTCACAAGGTGTAGTAAATAAAAGTGGATATAAAAAATTCTCGGCTCTCATAGAGATACTCAAATCCTCCTCTACATGTAGAGATATTTTCAAAGACAATAATATAAAAAATCTTATATCTGTTGGTGGGTATTCAGCTGCTCCAGCTTCATTTGCCACTATTGGAAGCAGGGTAAATCTATATATACACGAACAAAATGCAGCCATGGGAAAGCTAAACAAATTACTCAAGCCTTTTGCAAAAGAATTTTTTAGCTCTTACAATAAAAATAGTAAAGTCAAAGACTATCCGGTGGATACCTCTTTTTTTAAATACAAAAGAGAGATAAATGAGCTTAAAACTATCATATTTTTAGGTGGTAGCCAAGGCTCTAAAGCCATAAATGATTTAGCACTAAGCTTAGCAAAAGAATTAAACGGTAGAGATATTCAAATAATACATCAAACAGGAAAAAATAGTTTTACAAAGATTAAAGAGTTTTACAAAACCAACAGTATAGATGCTGATGTTTTTGATTTTTCTTCTAATCTTGTAGATAAAATCTCAAAAGCAGATTTTGCTATAAGCAGAGCAGGAGCAAGCACTCTTTGGGAACTTTGTGCACTTGGCATACCTTCTTTATTTATTCCCTATCCGTATGCCGCGGGAGATCACCAATACTTTAACGCTAAAAGCCTTGCTGATAAAAATCTAGCTCTATTAAAAAGAGAGAGTGAAATATGTCAAAAAGATATATTAGATGAGATAATGAAACTAAATCTAGGCACAATATCTAAAAAATTAAAAGATGAAATTTCTCCAAACGGTGCAAAAAAAATCATAGAAAGTATCATCTAATTTTATAAACCTTTTGAGTAAATGTAAGCTCTTTTAATAGTTTATTCATATCTAATACTCCTCTATATTCTCCATCTTCTGACACAAATGGTATATGATTTACATTTAGTATAGACAGGGCTTTGAATATATCCTCTTGTGAATGATTTTCAGTGATATAAAATGGTTTTTTACTCATAATATCTTCGGCTTTTAATTTTTTTCTATGGAATAGATGCCTTTTTCGTACATCTCTAAGTGAAACAACTCCTACTAGAACACCATCTTTTGCAACAGGTAAATATCTGACATGTTGTTTTTTAAACACTCTTATTATCTCCCTTATACTACTTTTAGGGCTAAGAGGCTCAATACTTTCGACAAATTTGGATAAATTACAATTTTTCAGATACTCTCTTACGGAATCATTCTCTATATCTATGCCCTTTTGTATCAAACTCCTTTTAAAATATGAACCTGCCTCAAGCTTCGAGAGTATATAAGCTGTGATTGAGGATGTTATCAGTATAGGCAATAATAACTGATATGAATGTGTTAACTCGGTTATAATCACCGAACTCCTAAGTGGTGCTCTAGAAATTCCTGAAAGCATAGCAGCACTTCCTATAAGTGCAAATACTTTTGGGTCAATACCATAGTGCAAAAGTTCCCCACCAAACCAATATCCTCCAAAAGCTCCTATAAAAATAGTAGGGGACATAAGTCCACCAAACACTCCACTTCCTATACTTAAAATCACTCCCAATAGTTTTGAAATCATAATCAAAAGCGCGTCTTGACTACTATACTCACCTTCAAAAATTCCACTTATATACTCATATCCCACTCCTCTTGCTTGTGGAGTCAAAACTATGAGTAAACCCACTGCAAAACCAAGTATAACAACAACAAAATGCCAGTTTTTTCTATACTTAACCCTTAGTATTCTAAATCGTTTTAAAGAAATAGATAAAACAATAGAAATAACACTAAAAAAAAGAGCCCCTAACGGCACATACAGTAGATATTTATCATCATAAACCAAATGCGGAACATAAAAAGCTGTAAAATCCCCTATAAATTCTCTGGAAATTAGAGTAGCTGTAGCACAAGATACGACGAGAGGAATAATGATATATGAATTTATCTTACCGATAATAATCTCTATGCCAAAGATAATACCTGCTATTGGAGCATTAAAAGTTGCCGCTATGGCTGCTGAAACTCCTGCGCTAAGATATATAGGCAGATTTATCCTTTGGACTTTAATTGCCAATAAAAACACTTCTGACAATAAACCTCCCAGCTTAGCAATAGGTCCTTCTCTGCCTATCGGCACACCAAAACCCAAGCTTATGGAAGTAAGCACTAAAACCAAATAACCTTTGAAAAATGAAAATTTTCCACTCATCAAAGAGATCTTTTTAGCTATCTCATCTATAGTAACATTTGATTGATTTCTTAAAAGTCTCGTGATTAAAAAATGGGATATATAAAAGACGATAGGCATAGTCAAAAGATAAAAATAAGCAGAATGAAAAACATCCAGAGAGATGTAGATTGAGCTAAAAAACTTAACAAAAAGACGAAACAGAAAAGCTGACAATCCCCCTATCACGCCCAAAATAACAGGTATAATAAAAAAATGTAAAAACTCCTCTACTATCATGTCTCTTTTTTTTCATTTGGCTTACATTTATAAGCCTTAAAATCTTTCAAGCTACCCTTAAATATATTTTCTTGCCCAAGATACAAACTATATCCAAAACTTGTCAGATAACTTGTTATGACAGCTGCTGTCATAGGAATCACAACATCATCATGACTCATCTCTGTGATCATAACAATTGCAGCAAGTGGAGTTTTTGCAGCAGCAGAAAGAGCGGCTCCCATACCGGCTAAAGTAAACATAACTAACTGTTGGGGGAAAAGATGACCAAAGATATTACCCAATGCAGCACCTATAATCAATACAGGCAAAATCAAACCGCCTGGAATCCCAAAACCCAAAGTAAAACTTGTGATGACAATCGTAAAAGCTATTATAGTTACATCTGTACTAATTGGAAAATCCATCTGAGCCATATTTGACAAAATTTGCATATTTACAGGTGCTGAGAGAACATCTACATTGTTTGTTATATAGTACAATCCAACCATAAACGGAACTGCTATGAGAGTCCCGACAAAAGGTCTCCTGCTACCGGGAATTATCTTGGCAATCTTTCCAAAGAAATGAAACATCAATGTGTAAACATAAATAACAATAGATATAATAAAACCCATAGCTATGATGTAAGGTATGCTATCCAATGTCCAAACTGCCTTGCTTGTAAGTTGTATAAAAGCATGATTTCCCCTAAAAAAAGAGAAGGTAAGATAGCTGACTATGGAAGCTACTATCATCGGAACAAATGGACGATAATCAAAATCATACATATTTTCAAGCTCCATTGCAAAGATAGAACTTCCCAAAGGAGCTTTTAAAAGTGCTCCCGTAAATGCGCCACCACCTATAAGTCCAAGCATATTTTTAAATCTTTTTCCAAAACCATAGGCCTTACCAACCCATTCGCCAATACCAATTCCCAAGAAAAATGAAGGTCCTTCACG
Organism: Campylobacteraceae bacterium; assembly: GCA_027055635.1. Lineage (GTDB taxonomy): Bacteria > Campylobacterota > Campylobacteria > Campylobacterales > Sulfurospirillaceae > JAADIZ01. Next base: position 373 of record JALUMZ010000203.1, on the reverse strand, counting down.
CCCTGCTATAAAACCGCCAGAAAGTGTAAAAACAGATATGATAAGCTTATAAAAGAGTGTTTTAATTTTTAGATATTTATTAGTCTTTAAATGCAGTATAGAAAACCCAATGCCCGGACCCCCGGCTTCAGGATTGTTTTTGATAGCTTGACCGGTAATAGCAGCAACAAAAAGAGGATATACAAAAAGGTAGATAATATTTGTAGATAAAAAGCTATTGATATTTACAACTGCTAAGTCCATCAACGAAGCTATAATCCCTGTAGTAATACCCACAGCTATAGCAAAAGGTAGCCACCTGCCAAGAAAAAAAAATATAGAGATAGAGTCTATCTTTATATTTAAAGGACATAAATTCTCTCTACATGTACGC
>JALUMZ010000202.1 GCA_027055635.1 Campylobacteraceae bacterium | reverse complement strand
ATTCTATTGTGGTCTTCCTTGTCTAACTTATCTTGTTCTACAAGTAGTTTAATCGGTTGGAGATAATTTTTTATCTCGTGAACTACGCTTGAGCTGATTTCACCTATTAACTCAAAAGAGCTTACTAGCTTTTGTTTTTCTTCTAGTGTCTTTATCTTTGTTATATCTGTAAATGAAAATGAATATCTGTTGTTAATTTGCTCGGATATGACATATAAATATAGTTTTTCTTTATCATCAGGTTTTATTTCCAAGATAAATTTATCGACTCCTTCATCAAGATTTTGTTTTATTTTTATTAAAATATCATCTCTAAAATTTGTATTTGTGCATATCAGGCTTCTAAAATTATGCTCATTATGGTATAAAATGGAAAATCTTTCATCACTAATCACTACTAGTTCGTTAAGTCCTCTTAAAATTTCATGATAAAAAACTTTTAGATTTTGCTCATTTGAAATGGAGCTGTTAAGCTGATTTAAGATTATTTGCATAGATTCTTGAAACATAGATATTTCATCTTTTTCTAGTGATTTATAGTTGATGATTTTATCTAAATGACCATCTTGTATCTGTTTTGCATTGTATGAAAGTATATCTAGTCTTTTTATGATTCTATAAGAGATAAAATATGCGATTAAAAATGATATAAAAACCAAGATAATCATAGCTATTATTAGATTTTTATCTATATTTTTAAACAAAAAATTTACGGCATCTTTGTTTATAGTGACAACAAATGTGCCAAGCTTTAAATTTTCACTCATCAAAGGTATCTTTGTACCTTTAAAATTGCGTAAGTCAAACTTTTGATATATGCTGTATTTATCAGTTTGTGTGTGAGCTATTACAATATTTTTATTATTTATCAATCCTATGGATTTTATCACTTCTAAATTACTTAATGATTTTAAAACCTCATAGATGCTCCAATAATCATCTTCTAAAAGGGATTTAATGATAAAAGTTTCATTTACTTGGATTAAATCTTTTGTAATATTTACAGATGAGCTTGTTAGGTTTTTGGTTAAAGTGATTTTTGCTGTATAAATCATACCAATTGAAAAAAACAGGATAATAAAAAATATAGTAAATGTGATTTTTATTTTTATTGATAAAGATACTAATTTATTTATCATACTTAAAGTCGGCTAGATATTTTTTTATCTCTCGTATTTTTTGATATGAGAGATTATTTGGTAGAGAAAATCTTTGTATCGCTAAAGCACTTAGTATTTTCAGGCCTTTTTTGTTTTTGTGCATATTTAAAAAAGCATTTGTCAGTTTTAATTGTTCTTGCTTTGGCAAAGAAGTTCTTACGACAAAAGGAGGTATGGGATAAGGACCAAATTTTTCTACAATTTTTAGTTTTTTAGCGAGTTTTGGATAATTCTTTAAAAAAGCAAAATAAACTACACTATCAACACTTGCTCCGTTTGTATATCCATCTATTACAGCTGTTATTGATTCCCCATGGTCGTAAGTATAGATAATTTTTTTAAAAAAATGATTGTCTTTATATCCTTTTTTATCAAGTTTATATCTTGTTACCAATGATCCAGAGTTTGACTCCGGGTCACTCATAGCAAATATACTATTTTTAAAATCATCAATCTTTTTGTATTTGGTTCCATTTTTTGCAATGATAAGAGAATAATAATATGGTTTTTTGTTAACAATAGGCAATACCATAAGTTTTATTAGTTTAGAAGGTAGAAGATCAATATAGGTTGCTCCGCAAATATAAGCTACATCTACATCACTATCTAGTATCAAATGTCTCATGCTTGAGTAACTTTTAGCAAATTTAATTTTTATATCAAGATTTGTTTTTTTTATCAAATAATTTTTCAATTCTATCAGTGTGGAAATATCTTTTTTTAAAGCAACACCGGTAATTCCCAGTGTTATTTGTTCGCTAGCTATTAAATTTAAAGATAAAAGTAGTATAAAAATGGTCATTTTCTGAAATAAGATGGTCAATTTTTGAACACTTATATACAACACACTATCTCCTTTTAGTCTTAAATGCCTATACTCTGGACTATTTAAGTATATTACCATAATATTTGATTTTAAGCATAAAATATTAGTAGAATATCACAATGTCATGAATATGTCATTAAGGGTATTTCTAAAAAATTTAGAAGTGTTCGTAAATTATATTTTGGAGGAAAGTAATGAATAACAAACAAAGTTCAAGAAGAGGTTTTCTCAAAGCAACTGCGGGTATAACAGCAGCTGCAGTTGCAGTACCATCTCTTTTTGCATCACAAAATAGTAAAAATGAAAATTTTTATGGTTATGAAGATAAGACAATAGGTTCATTTTTAAAACTTAAAAGTGCCGGTGAGATGGATTTTAATTATCCTGATGCTGATTCTCCATGTAAAGCCGTATGGGTAAACGGAGAGATAAAAGCTTATAGCCTATTGTGTACCCATAAAGGATGCCCTATTATGTATAGTGCTTCAAGTAAGTCATTTAGGTGTCCGTGTCATTTTAGTGAATTTGATGCTGAATTAAATGGGCAAATGATTATAGGTCAAGCAACAGAAAATATTCCAGAAATTTTAGTAAAAGTTAAAGATGGAAATATCATAGCTTATGGTGTAAACGGCTTAATTTATGGTCGCGAATCAAATATAAAAGGATAAAAAATGGGATTTTCAATTAACGATAAAAGACCTCTACCTCCGGTAGGAGCTACTAAAAAAAATATTACATGTGAATTTTGTATTGTAGGGTGTGGATACACAGCATACAAATGGCCAAAAGGCACAAGCGGGAGCAATAAAACAAATGCCTTAGGCGTTGATTTTTCAAAACAACAACCTGCTCTTGGAGTATGGGCAAGCGAGCAGATGGTAAATAGTGTCACAGATAGAGATGGCAAAGAGTACAATATAATGGTCATTCCTGATCAAGATTGCGTGGTAAATAGAGGTCAAAACTCAGCTCGTGGAGGAGCTATGGCTGCTACACTATATAGTAAAAGTACTTTTACAAGAGATAGACTAAAAGATTCCCAAGTGTTTGGAGGAAACAATCTAAATAGAACAACTTGGAGAGATGCTACTGATTTGACAGCAAGAGTTTTAAAAAAGATTATAGACAATGATGGACCTGACCAAGTGGCATTTAAAGCTTTTGACCATGGTGGCGGTGGTGGTGGATTTGAAAATACTTGGGGAACAGGAAAACTGTTTTTCACTGCAATCCAAACAAGATCAGCCGCTATCCATAATCGACCTGCATACAACTCTGAAGTTCATGCAACAAGAGAGATGGGCATAGGAGAATTAAATACAAGCTATTACGATACTGAACTCTCAGATACACTTTTTGTAATTGGCGCGAATCCTTATGAAACACAAAGTAATCTTTTTATAATGCACTGGGCGCAAAATCTTCAAGGTGCCACCATAGAGGCTAAGAAAAAAGAGTTTGACAAAGGGGAGACTGCCGATGCAGCTAAAATCATCTTTGTTGATCCAAGAATAACTGCTAGTATAACAAATTCTATTGCTCTAGCCGGAGAAGAAAATGTTCTTCACTTAAGGATAAAACCAGGGACGGATGTCACTTTGATGAATGCACTGTTTTCTTACATCCACGAGCAAGGATGGGAAGCAAAAGATTTTGTCAAAAAACATACCCAAGGATTTACAAAAGCTGCAAATACAAATATCATCTCTCTAAATGAAGCATCAAAAGTTACCGGTGTTAGTGCAGATGATATTAAAAAAGCTGCTGCTTGGATATCTAAACCTAAAAAATCAGGGCATAGACCAAGAACCGCTATCTTTTATGAAAAAGGTGTCATTTGGGGTATTAAAAACTATGAAAATATAGCCTCTATCGTAAATGTTGCGATTCTAACTCAATCAGTAGGAAGAGTAGGAACTGGAGTTTGTAGGCTTGGTGGCCACCAAGAAGGATATGTAAGACCTCCAACGCCAAAAGGAATGCCTGATAGAGAAAACTTGGTGGTAATCGATGCTGAAGCTGCGGAAGGAAATTATCTTGCATTTTTTGCATGGGGATGTAATCCGTTTGTTGACTCAATAATGGGCGAAAGACTCTCAGGGGCCTTCAAAAGAAGAAGTGAAATTGTAAAAAAAGCAATGAGCAGAAATATAGGAGCCGATAATGAAACTATGGCTGATGCCATATATAGAGCCTGCAAGTATGATGGAGGTCTTTTCTTTATAGATATAGATATATATCCTACCTTTAAAACTGAAGTTGCTCATGTCTCTTTCCCTGCGGCAACTACTATGGAAATGAATCTAACATCTATGAATGGAGAAAGAAGAGTAAGGCTCTCAGAAAAAATTGTTGATGCCCCAGGAGCTGCCAAACCAGATTGTTTAATAGCTGCCACTATAGCAAATGCTCTTAAATTTCTTTATGAAAAAGAGGGCAACTCCAAAATGGCAAAAAGATTTGAAGGGTTTGATTGGAAAACTGAAGAGGATGCTTTTAACGACGGATTTGCCGGTCAAGGAGCAAAGATGGATTCTCAAGGAGGACCAACAGGAGCTCTTGCAAGTTATGACTTACTTAGAGAAAATGGAAATAATGGGGTTCAAAATCCTATAGTAAAAGTTAGCAATGGTAAACTAGTAGGCACAAGAAGACTATATACTGATAATAAATTTGGTACTAAGTCAGGCAAAGCTATGTTTAAGCCAACTGCTCAACCACCTATGCCAAGACAAGTTGCTAACCAAATGAAAAAACATGAATTTTGGGTAACTTCCGGTCGTCTAAATGAAGTATGGCAGTCAAACTATCATACTTCTAGACTACCTATGCCAAGTACCAGATGGCCTCTAGCCCCTATACAAATCAATCCAAAAGATGCCAAAGAAAAAGGTATACAAAGTGGAGATTTGGTGATGCTTTATAATGATTACGGAAGCGTAAGAGTGGTCGCTTATGTGACTGATTCTACAAGAAGCGGAGAGCTTTTCATTGCTTTTGGCTTTCCTAACTCCCCTGCAAGCAATATAGTAACTGATTTTGTTGATCCTGATACTAAAATTCCTTTTTATAAAGGAACAGCAGCAAGCATGCGAAAGATAGGAAGAATTGAAGATGTAGCAAACTCAATGTCCTTTAAAAGTAGAATATAAAAATATATAGGCAAGGAACACAAATTACTTGCCTATATATATCTTTTAATTGTTAATATTTTTGTGAAAATGACTTACGTTAAATAAATAAATACCAACATAACTCATAATAACTACTCGAACTATTTTAAATACCAAAAAAGCTTTGCAAATCACATACTAACAATTATCTTGAATTTTATTTTGGTATTGCCTAACAGATATTTATATTAATATATCTTGATATATAAGTAGTATTATGATACAATTCTAAAAAAGGAGATGAATCATGGATATATTTCTTAAAACAATAGGTGCGATAAATGACGAAACTAGGATAAAAATTCTAAAGTTTATTGATATCAACGGTGAAGTTTGTGTTTGTGATATAGAAAATTCCTTTGGTATGATCCAATCAAGAGTCTCAAGGCATCTAAAAATTTTAAAGGATGCAGGGTTTTTAAAAGTGAAGAGAGTCGGAAGATGGGCGTATTATAGTATCAGAGATCCTTTGGATATTTTTCGCCAAAACATACTAAAAGAGATAGGATTTTTAGATATAGAACTACCAACACTAAACAAGGAGTGCATAACAAATGATACTAGCAAGTAGTATATTTTTAATCACACTTTTGTTTGTGATATGGCAACCAAAAGGTTTGCAAATAGGTACGACAGCCGTTATAGGTGCGGTTGTTGCTTTTATACTCGGTGTCGTTAGTTATGATGATATTTGGGTTGTAACAGGTATCGTTTGGGATGCAACACTGGCATTTGTCGGTATTATTTTACTCTCAATGGTTTTAGATGAGATTGGCTTTTTTGAGTGGTGTGCCATAAAGATGGCAAGACTCTCAAAAGGAGACGGCAACTTGATGTTTGTTTACTCTTTGTCTCTGGGCTCTTTTGTATCGGCACTTTTTGCAAATGATGGAGCAGCACTCATCTTGACACCGATACTGTTGGCTAAAATGAAGATTTTAAAACTAAATACAAAGACTATTTTGGCATTTCTTTTGGCAGGCGGATTTATCAGTGATAGTGCATCTTTGCCGTTTGTATTTTCAAATCTTACCAACATAGTTACTGCCAACTATTTTCATATCGGTTTTTTGAATTATTTGCAAAATATGTTTTTACCCTATATAGTCAGTACAATTGTCTCTATTGTTGTTTTGTGGTTTGTTTTAAGAAAAGATATACCAAAAACCATAGATATTGATCTATTACCGCAACCAGATAGTGTCTTAAAATCAAAAACTCTTTTTAAATTTTCTTGGTTTTTTTTATCGCTTTTGATAGCAGGTTACTTTATAGGTGATTATTATGGTTTACCTATTAGTCTGTTTGCATTGGGTGGTGGACTTCTGTTTTTGGCAATCGCAAGTTATACCAAAAATGCAAAAGCATGGCTAACTATAAAGAGTGCTCCATGGCAAGTTGTTTGGTTTAGTATCGGGCTTTATATAGTTGTATATGGACTTAAAAACGCAGGTTTGACAGATAGTTTAAGTTTGATATTAAAAGATTTAAGTGCGAGAGGGGACGCTGTAGCTGTTATCGGCACGGGTTTTATAAGTGCATTTTTGAGTGCTATTATGAACAATATGCCAACAGTTATGATTATGGATATAGCACTAAAAGATATACCAAATCACGCTTTGGCTTTCGCAAATATCATAGGATGCAACCTAGGGCCAAAGATGACTCCGTTTGGAAGCTTAGCGACACTTTTATGGCTACATGTACTAAGTAAAAAAGGTGTAAAGATAGGCTTTTGGCAGTATAGTAAATTTGGGCTGCTTGTCACTCCTCCCATACTACTTGTAGTTTTACTAACATTAATTTAAGGAAATAAAATGGATAAAAAAGTTTTAGTTATGTGCACTGGAAACAGTTGTAGAAGCATCATCGGCGAAGCACTAATAAATGCAAAATTAGAAGGTGTAAAAGCATATAGTTGTGGTGTAAAACCATCAGGTATCGTCAATCCCAATGCAAAGAGAGTTTTAGCAGAAAATGGTATATGGGATGAGTCATATCACTCTAAAAATTTGGATGAGGTGATAGATATACCTTTTGATTTGGTTGTTACGGTGTGTGATAATGCAAAAGAGACATGTCCTATGTTTCCAAAGGCTGTAAAAAAGATACATGTAGGTTTTGTTGATCCTGACGGCAAAGGGTATGATGCTTTTTTAAAGACACTTTATGAGATAAAAGAGATTTTATTGCCAAAAGTCGAAGTTGCATTGAAGTAGGCAAATGGAGCAGATACTTGTAAATTATGTGGAAGCTTACGGGGCAGTTGCGATATTGGCATCATTTTTGATTGGCGTCTTAACTTCGCTTGCCCCTTGCTCTATCGTTACACTTCCTCTTTTGGTTGGAAGCGCTGTGACACTTAGTGATGATTTAAAACCTAATGAGAAGAAAAATTTTATATATAAATACTCTTTTTTGTTTGTGTTTGGGATTGTTATAAGTTTTTCTATTTTGATGTTGCTTGTCTCAAAGATTGGACTGATGTTAAGTATCGCTCCATCTTGGGCTTATGTGTTGGCATCGTTGGCGTCATTTGGAGTCGTTGTTTACTCTTTGGGGTGGGTTGGTTCGATAGATAAAGCTAAAATCGCTCAAAAATTTTTAAAATACAGACTTTACGGGGCGATTATCATCGGGGTTATATTTGGTTTGGTTAGCTCTCCGTGTGCTACTGCTCCACTTGCGGCGATTATAACAGTAGCAGATCAAAGCGGATGGATTTATTCATATTTTTTAGTTTTGGCTTTCGCCATAGGACATGCAAGTTTGCTTTTGGGTGCAGGCATATCTATAGGTTTTGCTCAAAGCATAGCTTCTAGTTCACTGCTAAATAGTGTCAGTAAAGTTATAAATGGTCTGTTTATAATATCTCTTATAGCGATAGGTTTTTATTTCGCTTATAAGGCGTATATAATTTTTTAGGAGAAAAAGATGTTTAGAAGGGTTATAATTTTTTTGGTTTTTTTGGGATTAGGATACTTAAATGCAGGTGATGAAAAGCCATTGCTAAAGCCGACGCCTTTTGTCAAAGTGCAACAGCTCATAGCAAAAGGCAAACCTTTGATGTTGGAGTTTGGAGCCGAGAGTTGTTACTCATGCAGAGTTATGGGGCAACTGCTTTATGAGATAAAACAGGATAATCCAAAGAGCAATATATACTTTATAGATATATATAAAGATATGC
>JALUMZ010000201.1 GCA_027055635.1 Campylobacteraceae bacterium | reverse complement strand
TACGGAGTTTTGAATCAAATGATAAAAAAAGATATTTCTCGCTAGAGCAAAACTTTCACCCACATTTTATCTGCACAAGATGCAATACTATCTCGTGTCTTAGTGAGAAAAATTTGATAAATCTGCAGGGTTATAAGATAGAGAGTATAATTATAAAAGGTATATGTCCTCAATGTTTAAAATCTTAAAAAAGTACTTTTTATGAAGATAATATTTTTATTTTCACTTTTTTTATCTTTAACTTGGGCAAATCATATATCTTGGTATGGAGATTATGATAAGGCTTTTATGCAAGCACAAAAAGAGCAAAAACCATTGATGGTTTTACTAGTTAAAAAGGACTCTCCTCAATGTAAAATAGTAATCAAAAATGCTTTTATGAATAATAGATTTGTAGATATCCTAAATAAAAATGTCATATCTGTCATTGTCACATTTGGTAACAAGGCAAGCTATCCAAGAGAGATGTATTACACCACCGTCTTTCCAGCTTTATTTTTTACAGATTATAGGGATGAAACATTTTTAGCTAAACAACTATATGGCAATATCAGCAAAAAAGATATTGAAAAACTCATCAAAGAGATCCATATTTTTTCCTCTAAAGACTAAAAAGGCTAGTTATTTAACTCCTAGCATCTCTTTTTTTAGACTTTTTTGTGCCGGTTTGTCGCAAAGCCAGATGCCAAATAGTGCTTTTTTAAACTCTATGCCTTTTATAGTGGTGATAAGTTTTGAATTTTTGAAGATTTTTACTCCAACTTGCGGTGTATAGACAAAGTCGTAAATATCTCCGTCTTTTATCTCCTTTTTAAAAACACTGATAAACTTGTCTATCTGCTTTTTTAAAGGTTTGATATTGTCTTTTGTGGAGTTTTCAAAGCCCTCCATAGTGGCATCCATCATCTTTTTGCTTGTAATAAGTGATGATGTTATGTGTAGTTTTATAGCCATTGGTTCATCTGAGTTGATTACATGTAGAGCATTTGAAGTTTTGTTTTTAAGATATAAACCCCCAACATATAGATCAAAGAAAAATTTACTTCTGATGCCTGCACCGTTTAAAATCAAACCGTTTTGAAGGGTGTCTGGCATATTTATGCCCGATATTTTGGCGGCTGAGCCAAAAGTTATAAGAAGAGTCAATATAGCGAAAATTTTTAAAATATTTTTCATATCAAAGTCCTAAACTTGGAGCTATCGCTCTTAGTGAAAGAATTGTTTCGCTTATAAGCTCATCAAGACTTATACCAAGCATATCTGCACCCTTTCTCATCACCTCTCTGTCTGCTCCTGCTGCAAAGGATTTTTGTTTGAATTTTTTCTTGACAGATTTTAACTCCAAATCCATCACAGATTTAGATGGTCGTACAAGTGCGCAAGCTGTGATTAGACCGGTAAGCTCATCAACCGCATAAAGAGTTTTTTCCATTTTGGAGATAGGCTCAACATCTGTACAAATCCCATAAGCATGGCTCATAATAGCCCTTATAATCTCATCGCTATACCCAAGTGGCTCTAATATCTCTTTTGTTTTGTGACAGTGCTCATCCGGGAATTTTTCATAATCCAAGTCATGAAGTAATCCTGTTATGCCCCACTTCTCCTCATCTTCCCCGCCTTTTTTTGCAAAGTGCCTCATAGCTCCTTCGACTGCGAGCCCATGAGTTACCAAAGCGTCACCATTATACTCTTTGAGTAGTTTTAAAGCATCTTCTCTACTTGGCATATTTTCTCCTTAAAAAAGTGATTTTATATCTTTTGTGAGTCTCTCTTCGCTTTGCATTCCAAGGTAAGTTTTTGTGGCTTCTCCATTTTTGTCAAGTAAAATTGAGTATGGTATTTGACCTTTCCAGCCGGTTTTAGATGAGACAAAATTAGCTATATCAAATGCCTTGCTTGTTGCAGGTATCACAGGATAGTTTATGCTGTGAGAAGTTATGAAATCTTCTATTTCTGTTTGAGACATTTTTTGTTGAACATGTATCGCTATAATTTGAAATTTATCTTTGAGTTCATCTTGAAGTTTTACAAAACCCGGTATTTCAGCACGGCATGGTGGACAGTTTTTTCCAAAAAATGCCAATAAAATAACCTTTCCTTTGAATGTTGGCGAATATATACCACTATCCATAGTCTGAAGCTCTATACTTTTACCTTTTGAATCCTTAAAGTTATAAGTTTTAAGTATATCTTTTGCTTGTAAATTTATGCCTAAAAACGCAACAAACATTAAAATTAAAATCTTCTTCATCTTGTTCCTTTATTTTTTATTATAATATCATCAAATAATAAATAATATATAAATCTATACATTAAACCTAAAGTGCATAACATCACCATCTTGTACTATGTAGTCTTTGCCCTCTAGTCTCATTTTTCCTGCCTCTTTTGCACCTTGTTCTCCGCCGTTTGCTATAAAATCATCATATCCTATGACTTCTGCTCTTATAAAGCCTTTTTCAAAATCATTATGTATGACTGAGGCTGCTTTTGGAGCTCTCCAGCCTTTTTGGATAGTCCAAGCTCTTACCTCTTTAACACCGGCCGTAAAGTAGCTAATGAGATTTAGTTTTGCAAATGCTGTGTGAATTATCTTGTCTAAGCCAGACTCTTTGACTCCCAATTCACTCAAGAACTCTTCTGCCTCCTCCTCTTCAAGACCAACAAGTTCCTCCTCTATCTTAGCACAAAGCACAATAACCTCTGCCCCAACATCTTTAGCATGTTTTTTTACGGATTCTACAAACTCATTCTCATCCAAGAGAGAATCTTCATCAACATTAGCGCCATATATGATAGTTTTTCCAGATAAAAATCTAAGCTCTTTGTTTAAGTCTGCAAAAATTTCACTATCTTTTTTAGGAAAAGTACTTACTGGCTTAAGCTCATCCAAATGCTCTTTAAGCTCAAGTGCTATTTCGAGTATAGGTCTTGCCGATTTGTCTGCTTTTGATTGTCTATTGAGCTTCTCTATCTTTTTATCGAGTTGCTCTACATCAGCCAATATAAGCTCTGTTTCTATGATCTCTATATCTCTTATAGGATCAATCTCACCCTCTACATGTACAACATTTTCATCTCTAAAACATCTAACCATGTGAAGTATGACTTCAACCTCTCTTATGTTTGATAAAAATTGATTTCCAAGTCCTTCTCCTTTGCTAGCACCCTTTACAAGTCCTGCAATATCTACAAAATCAACAGTGGAGTATTGCAATCTTTCTGGATTTACTATCTTTGCTAATTCACTTAGTCTGCTATCTGGCACAGGAACTACTGCTTTATTTGGCTCAATTGTACAAAATGGATAATTCTCACTTTGTGCATTTTGTGCTTTTGTCAGAGCATTAAAAGTTGTTGATTTTCCTATGTTTGGTAGTCCTACTATTCCTACGCCTAATCCCATTATTTCACTTCCTTATGCACATTGTTCATTTGATAATAAAAATCTTTAAGCCAGTAAACGCACATCCTTACACCCGCTCCACTTGCTCCTGTTTGGTTATATCCCCAATCCTTTTCCACATAAGCAGGTCCAGCGATATCAAGGTGAAGCCATCTATCTTTATACTCATCTCTTATGAAATTATCCAAGAATAGTCCGGCTGTCAAAGCTCCACCATATCTTGAGGTTGATATATTTGATATGTCAGCTACTGAACTTTTAAGGAGTTTTTTTAAGTATCTATTGAATTGAAGTGTACCTGCTAACTCACCACTCTTTTTTGCTGATTTTAAAAATGAGTGTTTAAGCCCAGAGTCATGACCCATCACTCCACTTGTGTATTCTCCCAAAGCTACAACGCAAGCTCCTGTAAGAGTTGCTAAATCAACAAGATAGTCAGGCTTCAAGTCTTGTGCAAAATCCAAACAGTCTGCCAAGACCAACCTTCCCTCGGCATCGGTATTTCTCACCTCTATAGTTTTTCCGTTTCTTGCCCAAAGTACATCATCCGGTTTATAAGCATCTCCACCTATCATATTTTCCGCAGCTCCTATGATGGAGTGAACTTCAAATGGAAGCTCAAGCAAGGCGGCCGCTTTTATGATATGTATAGCCGCACTAGCCCCACTCTTATCTGATTTCATGGTTACCATGTGTTCACTTGGTTTTAGGCTGAGTCCACCGCTATCATAAGTCAATCCTTTACCAACAAATACAAATCTCTTTTTTGCGTTTTTGGGTTTATAGCTCAAATGTATAAGTCTAGGTTTTTCACTACTCGCCTTTGCGACTGCCAAAAATGCCCCCATATTCTCTTTTTTAAGAAATTTTTCATCTCCTATGAAACAATCAAGTCCATCTATCTCGTTGGCTAAACTTTTTGCATAGTTTGCAAGTTTTTCGGGAGTCATATCAAATGGGGTAGTGTTCACTATATCTTTGGCACTATTTGTTGCATCTGCTATGATGAGAGCTTCATCGATTGCTTTTTTTGTAGAGTCTATATTATATATTTTTCCGTTATAATCTTCAGTAGATATTTTAACAGTCTGGATTGAACTTCTCTCTTTCTTGCTTTTGTATTTATCAAAACTGTAAGTTCCAAGCAAAATACCCTCAGCTATCGCTCTTGCATTTATAGGTGGGCAGTTTTTGGTATATAATCCAACCTTAACACTCTTATAATCACTCTTTTTTATAGCTTGCAAGGCATTTGATACGGCAAGCCTTATATCATCACTTTCAAGTGAATCAGCAACAGCATATACCGTATCACTTGATGCGAGATATACCACCTCTTCACTTTGGGCTTTAAAACCAACTTTTGTTAATAAGTCTGTATCGCTTATCCAGCGATGAGTCATATTTTTATCTATAACAAGAGTGATTTTACAATCAGCCTCTATCTTGTCTAATTCTATATCCAAAATTTCAAAATTCATATTTTTCCTCTATTTTTTAATGTATTATTTATGTCTTAATCTATGTTTATGAGAGATTGAGCTTGTATCATATCTTTATCGCCTCGTCCGGATAGATTTACGATGATGAGTCTATTTTCTAACTCCTCTTTTTTCATCTTTTTTAGGTAAGCTATAGCATGAGAACTCTCAAAAGCCGGTATAATTCCCTCTTTTTGACTCAACCAAACAAAGGCATCAAGTGCTTCTTTGTCTGTTATACTTTCATATCTTGCCTTTTTTAAATCCTTTAAATAGGCATGTTCTGGTCCTATTCCGGGATAATCAAGTCCGGCAGATATAGAGTAAGCCTCTTTTATCTGACCATCATCATCTTGGAGAAGATAACTCATCTGACCATGTAAAACTCCGGGTGATCCTTTGAGCAAAGAGCAACCATGTTGATTTGTATCTACCCCTTTGCCACCTGCTTCTATACCTATACATGTAACACCATCTTCATCCAAAAAGTGACTAAAAATACCCATAGCATTACTTCCGCCACCTATGCAGGCTATAACACTATCTGGTAGTTTTCCCTCTTTTTTAAGTATTTGTGCTTTTGCTTCATAGCCTATTATCGCTTGGAAATCTCTAACCATCATAGGGTAGGGGTGAGGTCCTGCTACAGTTCCGATGATATAGAATGTATCTCTTGCATTTGTTACCCAGTATCTTATGGCATCATTCATAGCATCTTTTAGAGTTTTACTCCCGCTTTTGACTGAGTGTACTTTTGCTCCCAAAAGTTTCATGCGAAAGACATTTAGTTCCTGTCTTTTTACATCTATTTCGCCCATAAAAATATCACATTCTAACCCTAGAAGAGCGGCTATCGTAGCTGTTGCAACTCCATGCTGTCCGGCTCCTGTTTCTGCTATCACTTTTTTCTTACCTAGTCTTTTGGCTAAGAGACCTTGGGCAATAGTGTTGTTTACTTTGTGAGCTCCTGTATGATTTAGATCCTCTCTTTTTAGGTATATTTTTGTATTTAACTCTTTAGATATATTTTTTGCATAGTAGAGTGGAGAAGGGCGACCTACATATTCACTAAAATAGTAGTTTACCTCTTCCCAAAAATCTTTATCAAATCTTACTTTTTCATATTCTTTATTTAACTCAATTAGTGTTGGCATTAGAGTTTCTGGAACATATCTGCCACCATAACTAAAGCCATCTTTCTCAAAGTTTCCAAAATGTCCATTTAAGTCAGGGTCAAATTTGGATTTTTTTGGTATATACATTAATTGATCTCCAAAACCGAATAAACAGGAGTTATCTTCTTTATATCTGCATCTCCGCCAAGAAATTTTAAATTTATAACAAAACAGGCTTCTAAGCAGTTTGCTCCAGCTTTATTTATCAGCGTAACTGCTGCTTTTGCCGTACCTCCTGTTGCTATTAAGTCATCTATTAAAAGTACATTTGGTTTGTCTTTTTTACACTTAAAAGCATCTATATGAATTTCAACTTCATCTACTCCATACTCTAGTGAGTATTTTTCGCTTATGGTAGTATATGGTAGTTTTCCGGGCTTCCTTATAGGGACAAATTTTACGCCAAGCATTGTTGCAAGAGATGCTCCAAATATAAATCCTCTACTCTCTATGCCGGCTACATAGTCTATGTCTTGATTTTTGTATCTATCTTTGAGATGTTCCATCAAAAGAGTATAAGCTTTTTCATCTCCCAAGAGTGTTGTTATGTCTTTAAAACCGATACCGGGTTTTGGGAAATCTTCCACCGTTCTAATTGAATTTAATAAAATCTCTTTTTGATTATCACTCAACTCTTTCATTCTGTATTTCTCCGCTCTATTTAAAAATTTTTATTTTTAGGTAAACAAAAAAGCCTGTTATAAGGATAACAGTTCCATATGCAATCAAATCCGTCATAAAAGTGCCTCTATTTTGCTCTCTAAATCTTTTATATGCTGTCTTAGCTTCTCGTTTTCCATTCTGTATTGTGAATTTCTAGTCCTTAATGATTTTAAATCATTTTTTATTTTGCTTAACTCATCACTTAGTATATCTATATTTCCAAGTGACCTTTGAAGTTGTATTTGGTATTTTCTGATAACTACTTCAGCATCACCTAGAGTCTCTTTTATGATAATAGTACCTTTTTTTTCTTTGCGAAGTAGGGTGCGATAGTAAAAAACCATCACTAAAAGATAGATACTAAGAGAGAGTAAAACTGTGGTTATCAGCCAATTAGCCATATTATAGCTCTATTTTTTCAACTCTTTGTGCATGTCTTCCACCCTCAAAGTTAGTTTTACACCAACCCTCAAGAATAGACTCTGCAACTCCAAGTCCGACAACTCTCTCTCCAAAGCAAAGTACATTGGCATCATTGTGAGCCCTTGCCATTATAGCGGTATATGCATCGTGACACAGAGCAGCTCTTATGCCTTTATGTTTATTGGCACTAAGACTCATGCCAATCCCTGTCCCACATATTAAAATTCCTTGTGAACCTTCATCGGCCAAAACTTTAAGGCATAGCTTGTGTGCAAAATCAGGATAATCGACACGGTTATTGTTGTTTGGACCTAAATCAACAACTTCATTGCCCATATTTTCTAGTAGTTTAATGATGCTTGGTTTTATATTGACACCTGCATGGTCTGTTGCAATGTAAAATTTCAACTGTTTTCTCCAATAGTTAGATAGGAGATTATACCATAAGGAAGATTAAAAATAAAATAGTATATTATAACGAGAAATGTTTTTATAAGGAATGTCAATGAATCTAATGGTATTTGGAGCTCCCGGTGCAGGAAAAGGCACACAGGCAAAATTTTTGGTACAGAAGTATAATATTCCACAAATTTCTACGGGAGATATGTTGAGATCTGCTATAGCTCAAAAAACAGATATGGGGTTGGAAGCTAAAAAGTATATGGATGCTGGAGAGTTGGTGCCTGATGAGACAATTATTGGTATCATCAAGGATAGACTTGAAGAGGATGATTGTAAAAATGGTTTTATACTTGATGGTTTTCCTAGAACTATTACTCAAGCTAAAGCATTGGATGAGTTGATGAAGAGTAGTGGAAAAAAGCTTGATTTTGTTCTCTCTTTTGATGTTCCTGATGAGTTGATTATCCAAAGAATTGCAGGTAGAAGAGTTTGCCCAAAATGTGGTGCTTCATACCATGTAGAGTTTAATCCACCAAAAACGCAAGATATATGTGATGCCTGCGGAAGTAAGCTTATCATCAGGAAAGATGATAATGCTGATACAGTTAAAAACAGACTCTTAAACTATCATTCTCAAACATCTCCATTAATAGATTTTTATAAAGATATGGGAGTTTTTGTTCGCATAGATGGTTCACAAGAGCTAAATAAAGTAACAAAAGATATGTTCGAATATCTTTTGTAAATAATTTTTTAACCATATTTCTAAAGAAATCATACTTTTTATAGCTTTTTTAGGAGCAACAG
>JALUMZ010000200.1 GCA_027055635.1 Campylobacteraceae bacterium | reverse complement strand
AGACACACAGCCAAAAAAGATGAACATCTACGAGTCTTTTCTAAGATTGAGAATGGTTGTGAATATTTTATATCTCAAGCAGTATATGATTTTAATGCAGCAAAAAAGTTTCTAGATGATTATGCTTTGTATGCAAAAGAAAATGGTAAAGATATGGTGCCGATAATTTTTACATTTACACCTTGTGGTTCTATAAAGACACTAGAATTTATGAAATGGCTTGGCGTTCATATCGCCCCGGCTTTAGAGGAGAAATTAAAAAACGCAGAGGATATTTTAGAAGAGTCGGTAAGAACCTCTATAAAAAAGTTTGATCTGCTTTACCGATACGCAAAGAAAAAGAATATCCCTATTGGTGCAAATGTAGAAAGTATAGCGATAAGAAAAGTAGAGATAGACGCTTCTATAGTATTACTAAATGAGATAAGAAAAATTATGGAAAGTGATATAATATGACAGATAG
This sequence comes from Campylobacteraceae bacterium, assembly GCA_027055635.1. GTDB lineage: Bacteria > Campylobacterota > Campylobacteria > Campylobacterales > Sulfurospirillaceae > JAADIZ01. The sequence continues at coordinate 7,949 of JALUMZ010000200.1, read as the reverse complement.
GTCTATACATAGAAAAAGAGGAAAAGCACTAGGTGTATTTGAACTAATCGCCATAGCAGTTGGAGGTATGGTAGGTGGTGGAATTTTTACTGTTCTTGGCATCTCTGTCTCTCTAGTGGGAGCATATACCCCGATAGCCATAGCGATAGGCGGTGTAATAGCTATGTTGGCTGCCTATAACTATGTCAAATTAGGAGTTTACTTCAAAGATGAAGGTGCTACCTACTCTTTTTATAAAAAAACTTTTCCCTCAACTCCTTTTGCAGCATCCTTGATAGGGTGGTGGGTAATTTTTGGCTATATTTCAACTTTGGCTCTTTATGCTTATACTTTTTCATCTTACTCGATTAGTAGCTTCTCATTTGCAAATGATGAATTGATAAGAAAAGCAATCGCAGGGGCTGTCATACTCCTTTTTACCATGATAAATATATGGAGTGTTAAAGGCATGGGAAAAGTAGAAGATTTGATGGTTTATACGAAAATGGTGATTTTAGCACTAATTTCAATTGCTCTTATATACCATTCAGATACAACGCTACCGACCCTTTTTAAAAATAGTGGACATACTACGCTTTTTTCTATATTGATTGTATCATCTTTGACATTTGTAGCTTATGAGGGTTTTCAATTGGTTATAAATGCGGTTAATGAGATGAAAAATCCAGATATTAATATTCCAAGGGCAATTTATGGTGCCATAATTTTAGTGATTTTGATATATGTTATCATATCTTTAGGAGCAATCCTCTCCATGCCATTTAAAGAGATAATAGATAATAAAGAGTATGCTCTAGCATCTGGAGCAAAGGAGATAATGGGAAATATGGGGGCAAATCTAGTCATAGCCGGTGCACTTTTGGCAACAAGTAGCGCAATCAGCGGAACTCTATTTGGTTCTTCAAGACAAGTTTCTGTTATATCTGAAGATGGATATTTCCCATCATTTTTGGCAATCAGAAAAAATACGATACCGGTTTATGCTATTATATCTATGGCCACACTATCTTTTGGCTTGATTTTAATAGGCAATTTGGAAGTTATTTTAGAGTTTGGAAGTATAACCTTTATACTTGTCTCTTGGTTGATGGCATTTGCTAATTTAAAAATTAGAGACAAAACTAATTCATCTTTAGCTATAATAATGTTATCGTTAATAGGTTTGTTAATTGGAGCATCTCTTATCGTCTATTATGAAGTTAATAGTGATATAAAACAGATATATTCTACATGTATTATATACTTCATATTAACTTTAGGAGCGTGGTTGTATTCAAAATTTGAGAATAAAAAGGTAACTAAAAATGTACACACAAAATAGTAAAGATGCTTTTAATGAAGCAAAAAAAGTGATTCCGGGCGGTGTCGATTCACCTGTAAGAGCATTTAAAAGTGTTGGCGGTACTCCCATATTTATAAAAAGAGGAAAGGGTGCATGTCTTATCGATATTGATGGTAATAAGTATGTAGATTTTGTACAAAGTTGGGGACCATTGATATTTGGCCATTGTGATAAAAGTATAGAAAAAGCAGTGAAAAAAGCAGTGAAAAAAGGTCTTAGTTTTGGTGCTCCTACAAAGCTAGAAACAAAACTTGCCCAAAAGATATGTGATCTTTTTGAAGCAGTAGATATGATTCGTTTTGTCAGTAGCGGTACAGAGGCAGTTATGAGTGCTATTAGATTGGCGCGTGGTTATACCGGCAGAGATGATATAGTAAAATTTGAAGGTTGTTATCATGGACATAGTGACTCTCTGCTAGTGCAGGCTGGGAGTGGTGCTGTTACATTTGGCACACCTAGCTCACCGGGTGTTCCGGCTGATTTTACAAAACATACACTTTTAGCAAAATATAATGACATAAAAAGTGTCCAAAAGTGTTTTGAAGACTCAAAAAATATAGCTTGTGTTATCATAGAGCCGATAGCCGGAAACATGGGCTTGATTCCCGCTGATATAGAGTTTTTAAAAGAAATAAAAAACCTATGTGAGAAGCATGGGGCACTACTGATCTTCGATGAAGTGATGAGTGGCTTTAGAGCCTCTCTAAGAGGTGCAACAGGTTTGGTTGGAGTTAAACCTGATTTGATTACATTTGGAAAAGTTATCGGGGGCGGTATGCCTGTGGGCGCTTTTGGAGGTTTGGAAGAGGTGATGGATCAATTGAGCCCTGACGGACCGGTATATCAGGCTGGAACACTAAGTGGAAATCCGGTTGCTATGAGTGCTGGTATAGCTTCTTTAGAAAAAATCATCAATAATGAAGAGATGTATGAGGAGTTAGAAGAGAAAGCAAATATGCTGATGCAGGGATTTAAAAAAGTTGCAAATGAGTTTGATATACAACTACAAACAGATGTCAGGGGTAGTATGTTTGGATTTTTCTTTAATGAAAATGAAGTAAAAAACTTTGATGATGCTCTAAAATCAGATACCAAGCTGTTTGCTAAGTTTCACAAAGGCATGCTAAAAAGAGGTTTTTACTTCGCATGTAGTCAATTTGAAACAGGTTTTATTGATACAAAGATAAAAACAAAGCATATAGAAAAAGCGATAAGTGCGGCTCGTGAAGTCTTTAAAGAGATAGTATGAGTGAACATCAAAAGCCAAAGTATAGACCGATCATAGAGGGTGCTGAGCAGTTGTCTCTTGGTATCTCTATGGTGGTTGCAGTTCTATTGGGAGTGGGAATTGGGATTCTTATGAAAAACTTTTTCCACCAAAATTGGCTACTTTGGTTAGGTGTGTTTTGGGGAGTAAGTGGAGCTATTTTAAATATATATAAAGCCTACAAGAAACAGATGAAATCCCTAGATGAACTAAAAGATGATGTAAGATACAAAAACTATAAACCTAAAAAAGATGAAGATGACGAATACTATGACGGCGAAGGAAAATATGAGTAGATTTTCATATGCCTACCTCCTTGGAGATGCTATAGTTATATCTATATCTCTATTGTTTGGAAAATATTGGCTCATAAATACTCAAACAGCCTTTATTTGTTCTATGCTTATTACTTTTGCCGCATTTTACGGATATAAAAAATCTATACAAAAAGGTATAAAAAATAGTAATTCAGAAGAGTTTAGGGAGCCTCTTGATGAACTTCTTGATCCATATAATCTTTATGATGACGAGGATATGCAAGAAGATGAAAACAGTAAGCAAAAAAAAGATGGCATGTTTAAGTATATTACAAAAGGTTTTGCAGGCGGTATATCTGGAGCGATAAATCCTGCAAGATTACTCTCCTATATAATCCTAATACTATCTTTTCTATATCTAAACAAAGCAAATATATTCAATCCTTTTGCTTTTTTTATTGGGCTTAGTATAGTTCCTATCGTAAGTATGTTTATTGCTACTTTAAAGCAAAAAAACTAAAAGTATTAACTAGAAATCATAACAGAGATAATAGTCGTTCTTTCTCTATTAAATTCCACTATAGTGTGTGCTTTTACCGCTATATCTTCGATACTTTTTTCAAAGCTTTCATCCCTATTTCCCCCCTCTACATGTAGAGAAAATATAGGATACTTTTTACCTTGAAACCTCAAATACTCACCGGTATTAAGCATCAACTTTGAAGTTATCATATCAGTTGCTATATAGGATTGATATATTTTATTGAGAAGTTTTATGAACTCTTCTACCTTTAATTTAATATCAGGAAATGTTGGGTCAAATATCTTTTGGTGTTTAGTGTTGATAGAACTCGCACTTGTGGCACTTATACATAAATCCAAAAGAGAATATATATTTACAAACTCTCTATCTTCTAAGCTTGGGGATAGATTTTTTGATGGTTTTTTATATAGTCTGATACAGATTTGAGTATCATCTTGGTATCCAACAGTAATTCCATAGAACAGGTATGAACCAAAATTAAGATCAATAATTGTAGTTTTAAAACCATAGGTAATATTTGCATAAGTTTTGGCTATATCAAAGATCTTCTTGATCGATATGGCACCTAATAGATATTGAGCTTCTTGGTTTAGCGATTTAACCCTTCCATTTTCATTGAAGCAGATGAAAGGATTATAATCATGCTCTATCCAAGCCTCACTAAAATTCATATTTTACTTTTTAACTCTCAATATAGTTTTTAAGTTTTCTGCCAACTTTTGGATGTTTTAGTTTTTTGATTGCACTGCTCTCTATCTGTCTTACTCTCTCTCTTGTGACACTTAACTCTTTTCCTATCTCTTCAAGAGTCCTATCGCTCTCATCGTGCATAAGACCAAATCTCATCCTTATAACAGCTTTTTCTCTATCGTTTAACTGTTCTAACACATCATCTATCTGATCTTTTAAGTCATTTTTTAAGATAAAATCCATAGGAGATATGCTTGATTTATCCTCAACAAAATCACCAAATTTCCCATCATCTTCTTTTCCGATAGGGGCTTCAAGACTTATAGGTTCTTTTGTTATTTTTATCACATTTTTAACTTTGTCTATACTGAGTCCAACCTCTTTTGAAATTGTATCAACATCTGGTTCTTTTCCCTGCTCTTGGAGATGTTTTCTGACTATCTTATTTATTCTGTTTATAGTCTCTATCATGTGTATCGGTATTCTTATGGTTCTGGCCTGATCTGCGATAGCACGGCTTATCGCCTGTCTTATCCACCATGTTGCATAGGTAGAAAATTTATAGCCTTTTTTGTACTCAAACTTATCAACTGCTTTCATTAAGCCTATATTGCCCTCTTGTATAAGGTCAAGAAAAGGAAGACCCCTGTTTGTATATCTTTTTGCAATAGATACAACAAGGCGAAGATTTGATTTTGCCATTCTAGTCTTGGCAGCATCAGCTATTTTCTTACCTCTCTTAATCTGCTCTAGTATCTCTTTTAATCTATCTTCCTCCAAATCAAACCCCTGCTTGCTCGCTTCTTTTGTTTGAAACAGTTTTTTGATTTTCATATAAGTTGAAACCATTGTGGCTTCAGGAACCTCTAGTATGACATCATCTTTGCTCATTTTTGTTAATTTTGAGAGAATTTTTTCGTGATTTTTCCTTAAAGTATCATTAAAGAGTGGCAACATATACTCTAATCTTTTCAACTCTTTATCAAATTCTGTATCACTTTTCAGTGCAGTTTCCATGGATTTTACTAGCTCATTTATAAGTTTACTAGTTGGTCCAAGCTCCATTAACTTCTCTTTTAGCACTTTCTTTTTAAAAGCGAGTGTTAAAGCATAAGTCATCTTAGCATGCTCATCAACATCCTGTTCCGGTTTTTTTGCTAATGTTTTCATCCAATCTTTTTTTGCTTTTTCCAAAGCTTTAAAACTTGCTACAACTTTTTGAGTTCTACTGTCATCTTTTTTGCTTGTCTTTTTATTGTCATCATCGTCATCATCGTCACTGTCATCCTCAAAACTTCTGAAGAGCTCTTTAACTCTTCTTTCACGATTAATCAATGCTTCTTTATAATCAAGTATAAAATCTATAAGATATGGAACAGAACAAAATGCATCGATAATTATATCTTCACCAAATTCTATCTTTTTGCTTATATCTATCTCTTCCTCTTTTGTTAAAAGTGATATTTGCCCCATCTCTCTTAGGTACATTCGCACAGGACTATCGCTTCTGCTCCACTCCAAAAGTTCTTTTTCACTTGCTAGATCAAATTCATCTTCGAGAGCTTCATCTTGAAGCTTCTGTCTCTCTTCCTCTCTCTTTTGTGCTTCTTGTTTGTTTCTGAGTTTTGCTATTTCAGCTGAACTTATTAGAGAAACTTTGTATTTATCAAGTAGAGATATGACTTTTTTAGCATTTGATGCGGTAGGTTGTTTTGGAAAAACATCCATAACTTTTTCAAATGTAACATGACCCTTTTCATTTTCTTTAAACAGCTCTTCAAGTTTTGCATAGATTTCTTTGGTGGACATGCTCTGTAGCCCCTTGTGTTGGTGTAGTATAAGAGTTGGATTATACCCAAATATATTTAAAAATAGGTTAAATGCAGATTAACAAAGATTTAAAAGTGTAATAATACGCATTGAAAAATAGTTGGAACACATATTGCTTTTAGTAGCCTAAGAATTTAATAAACAAGGCAGGTTCGTCGTGCAAAGCGGATATTATGATGTTACAGGCGGTATGGTTACGCAATTTAATAGGCTAGATGTTATCTCTAATAATCTTGCAAATTTAAACACAACAGCCTACAAAAGAGATGATGTGATTATTGGTGATTTTAAGAGAGTATTTCAAGAATCTCAAGATAATATGCCCATACCAAACAATACAAAAGAGGCTGCAAAATTTGTCAATTCCAGCATAGATAGAGTTCCTCATATATCAGAGGAATATACACAATTTAGACAGGGTAGCTTGAAAAATACAGGCAACAGTTTGGATTTTGCACTTAAAAGCAAAGATGTTTTTTTTATGGTTAAGACCCCTCAGGGAATAAGACTGACACAAAATGGCTCTTTTGTATTGAATTCAGATGGAGTTATGACTACAAAAGAGGGATATCCTGTTCTTCCTGAAAACTATTTTAAAAATAGTCAATACATAAAAATTACCAACAATGCCCAGCTAACAAGCGATAAAAGCGGAACTCTGTATTCTAATGGAAATAGTATAGGTAAATTTTATATTGCTACAAGCGATAATATAAAAAGCTTTCAAAAGGATGGAGAGGGTTTATATAAATTTTCAAATATCCAGGATATAGAAAAAAGCAGTAAAAAAGATGTAGTAGCGCAAGGTTTCCTAGAAACAAGTAATGTAAATCCGGTATTTGAAATGGTAAATTTGATAGAGACAAACAGATTGGTAGAGATGTATCAAAAAGTTATGAATTCACATATGAATGAGCTCAATAGTGATGCTATAAACAAATTAGCATCAACAAGAGCATAAAAGGAGAATAGATAGATGGTAAGATCACTTTATACAGCAGCAACAGGGATGATTGCCCAGCAGACACAGATAGACACAACCTCAAATAATATAGCAAATGTAAATACTATAGGCTATAAAAAACAAAGAGCAGAATTTGCAGACTTGATGTACCAAACAATGGAGTATGCAGGGAATTCCACTAGCAATACAACTTCATCTCCTACCGGCATAGAAGTGGGATTAGGTGTAAGACCGACTGCTATAGCAAAGCAATTTACGCAAGGCAATTTTAAGGAGACCGGAAATCCGCTAGATATGGCAATAACAGGAAATGGTTTTTTTCAAATAGAGCTTCCTGATGGTTCTACGGCCTACACTAGAAATGGTTCATTTAAACTAGATAGTGATGGAAATGTAGTGAATAGTGATGGTTATAAAATGATACCTAACATTGTAATTCCCGCTGATGCTACTCAAATTTCAATAGGAACAGATGGAACAGTATCTGTTTTGCAAGCTGGTCAAACAGAGATGGCTCAAGTTGGACAAATAGAGTTGGCAAATTTTGTCAATCCTGCAGGTCTCCACTCTCTAGGAGATAACAATCTTTTAAACACTACAGCTTCAGGCGATGCACTAGTCGGCACTCCTGGACTTGATGGTATAGGACAAATTAGACAAGATTTTGTAGAGATGAGTAATGTTCAGCTTGTCGAAGAGATGACAGATCTTATAACAGGACAAAGAGCTTATGAGGCCAATTCAAAAGCCATAACAACAAGTGATGAAATGCTTCAAACCGTCAATGGTTTAAAAAGGTAAGTAGTATGCTTATGCTGCTTCCTTTTTTCCTTATTATCTTGATTATAGTTGCCATAAACAATATATATTATAGCGATGTAAAGCCAACTGATATAAAAAATACCAAGCAAATAGAAAAAAGGTTAGACAAGAGAGATAATGCACAAAATTATATAGATAAATACATCAAAGAAAGATGAAATTCTTTTCTATATTTAAGCTCACTATTCCCGTACTCATGGGCTACATACCTCTTGGCATGGCATTTGGACTTC